>JAPPDN010000913.1 GCA_028824575.1 Candidatus Poribacteria bacterium
ACCACCGGTATTCAAGCCGACTGATGATGTTGTTATAGTCGAGATCAGCATTGAGGCGGAAGATTTCAAGGTCAACATCACCGATCTTTTCGCCTCGGGGATGTGGGTTATCCTCATCACCATAAGTACCGTAGGCGTAGTTTACACGCATCGCCCCACCGACCTTAATCGGGCTTTTCTTCGGTTCTACAGCCTCAACTGCTTCTGCTGCCTCTTCGGTTGTATCAGTTTCCGCCATCGCGAACGGAGAAACGATTAACAAAAATGCGATACCGAAACTGAATATGAAACTTATCTGTTTATACACCAGCTCTTCCCCCTTAGGTAGGTAATAATATGAGTTAAGTTAGGGCTTGCGCAATTCCTTTTATGTCATGAAGATTGTGCCGCTCAGCAACTGGATCGGACGCGAGGACACTGGATTCTTCCACGGCTGGACGACCTTCTATATAGGCAATCGCAAAAACCGGCTCGAGACGGATCACTGCGTCAAAATCAGCAATGGCACCAGCATACTCACTGAGGGAAGTCTTCACACGTCCTCGATTGTAATATGCCTCGGCATAATCGGGATCAAGACGGATGGCTTCGTCAAAATTACTCACAGCAGCCGCGTAGTCCCCGAGCTTCGTCTTCTCAAGTCCACGATTGTAGTATGCTTCGGCATTGGGTTCTGTGCTGTCGTTTGCAGAAATTATTATTAAGGGGGCAACGAGCAGTAGTATCAGCGTCGTGATGTGCAGTCGTCTATAGGAACGTCGCTCCCCTTTAGATTCAAGTTTATTGCTCATAATAACAGTTTCCCCCTGGTAAGATAGGCGTGTAGAAGTCCTATCAGGTGCTATCACGCCTGTAATCGTTCCTATTCAAAGTTTCCATCCGGTTCGATGACGCGTACTTCAATCACGTCTCCAATCGCAACAACACGCTGTCGCGCGAAGTCGGCAGTCGCAGCGACGAAGTCATCCGCTTGCCCCGGAGCAGTTATCCCGCTGTGTTGAATTTTGAGTCCTGCGCTTCAAACGCCTCACGCCTAAAGACTTCTACAAATTTATCCCATTTAGGATACGCAGCAATTTTCGCAGCGTGTTCAGCAATCTCTTTAGCACATGGCTGTTCGTCCTCGCCACTTGTGCCAAAAACATTCTTGCAAATGTAGTCGGTGCATTTACCGTCGGCTGTAAAAACAAACGCATTGATTTTGGGTATATCCTCGCCCCACCTTTCCGAGAGATACTCAGTCATTGCGTTAATATGCCCAAACCTGTGCATTGCCTTTGCCATACGATAACCAGTCCAGCCAAGTAGTTTCCATATCTCTGACGTTCTTATCCAGCCTCGTGAACGTAGATGCAACAGGATAATATAAGCATCCATCTTGATTTCAGGACTTGGATTTGGTTTATCCATGTGATACTCCTTATATGGCATGGTGTTCGCAAAAAGTGAATTATTCTTGTAATACCCACTTGTAATTACAATTCGAGAAGAAACGCCCGAAAAATACTCCATATACCTATATCAAAAAGTACACTACAAATAAAACCAAACGCTTGTGCTGCAACAAATAAACGTAATAAAACTAACTGTTTACTATAATATTTCAAATTCGTTAAATTGTAAGATACTAAAATGAAAAGATACGAAAGTATACCCGAACAAAGTACTGCTCTTAAATAAACTTTCGTGAATAAATCACTTCCATGAACCAGAAATAGGCAGAAAGCAGTGAACGGTTGAATTAAACTAAAGAAAACGGAATATGCTAATAGGTCAAAACGCGTGCACGCCTTGTCCATTTGCCCTTTTTTTGTTAATAACTCTTGCGATTCCGTGCCGTTACTATTACTGTTATTAACACCATCTATTATCTGACGCGCATTGCGATCCGATAAATGCGATAAACCTATCCAATCTAAAAAACGCATTGTAAGAGGCTGCCCTCTATATCTATAGTAGTTCAGCCCTGTTTCCTCCTATTTTTGTTAAGCGACATCTTTTTCACTCATACGCACTGAACGTAATCGCTATTACGTTCAGTGGGTTAAGGTACAACGTAAGTTACGGATAGACGCTACTTTACAATGACGAGTCGCCGCGTCTGCTCAAAAGATGGCGTTGTCAACTGGTAAAAATAGATACCACTGGCAACGCGTTCGCCAAGGGCATTGCGCCCATCCCAATACGCCGCACGTTCACGACTATTATAGAACCCTGCGGATTGGAAACCCAGCGAAAGGGTGCGAATTAGCTGACCCGTCGTATCGTAAATGGAGACGGATACAAAACTGTCTTCGGAGAGTTGATACGGAATCCACGTTTCTGGGTTAAACGGATTTGGGTAGTTCTGCAGTAGGAGATTCTGCGTCGGTTGACCGATGCTGTCAAGCTTGACAGATAAAACCGCGTTTGATAGGTGCTCAGGGGTCACTTTAAAGTTGCGAGTTTGTGATTCAAAGTTTCCATCTGGCCCGAGGACGCGCACTTCAACCACGTCGTCAACGTGGATAACACTCCGTCGCGTCAAGTCGGCAGTCGCAGCAGCGAAGTAATCCCCTCGCACTGGCGCAGTGATCACGCTGTTGGTCCTGAGGTTCCGGACAATGACTTGATACCCATCAAGCGCGGGGGTGCCTTCCAAATGTCCACTGACAACGAACGCCCATGCTTCTTGAGGTATTTTCGCGGATATAGCTGGTGCTGCTGCAGCCTCGGTCTGATGCGTCCAAGGTGCACCGACAAAAGCAAAGTTGCGAGTCTGTGGGACATTGACGATATAGCCTTTACCGCCTTCAATCGGGAAACCGTCGTCGGGTGCACCGGGTGTCCACGCCATGAACTGCTGAGTTGCGGCATCAAGCGTGATAATCGTTGTTGCGCCTGTCAGCGCGACAAGACTCTTAGCCGTCATAGGTGTCCAGGGTGCCAGTGGCACAGATAGCATGTTCAACCCTTTCGACAGCGTGACGGTATAAGTATTGCCGAAATGCTCGCTCTCTGCTTTATCAACGAGTCTGGCGATAAATCCGTGTCTGCGCCCATCCGGGGAGTCATAGTGTCCAACGACAGAAACGTCCTGATTGATATTGTACCCTTCCGTTGAAACGCTGCCCGGAACTTTCAATTCATGGAGTCCCCCAAGGAATGAACCGACGTATGTGCGAGGGACATCACCTACCACTCTGCCGCGAGCAACCGAAATCTTTGTATCGGTTTGACCGTGCACATAAAAGAATTCATACGTTTCTTCGGTTGGAAGGTCGAAAGATACAAACCTGCCATCCGCGGCGCGTAGGTATGGCGTATATGTACCCTCATCATCGACGTAGCTGCCGACCATACCACCTTGTGAGTTTATGAAATCGGCGAATGTTTCCGCTGCCCCCGGATACTCAACGATGATGTCCGCTGTGAATCCGCGACGCACGCCGGAAGCATCTGTCCAATTACCCGTCAAATTCCCCGTTGCATCAGAAATACCGTATATTTCTGTTTCAACGGAGCCCGGAAAATCGTATGGGCGTAACTCGCCATCTTTTAGGACGATACCGCGGTGGCGACCCTCGCTATCCTCGTAGTAGCCCGCAGCATTGCCATTATTACCGAGGGCATAGAAATAGGTGTTCTGTGAACCCGGAA
>JAPPDN010000527.1 GCA_028824575.1 Candidatus Poribacteria bacterium
ATGGAAGTACGGCGAGACGCCCGCGCTGACGTTGGAAGAAGGCATGCCACACATTAACGACATCGTACCACGTTTGCGCTATTCCTCAATTGAAGATTGGGACGGTGTCTATGCGTGGTATAAAGACCTCGCGAAAGGGAGAGATACCCCCGATACCGATATTGAAGCAAAAGTCCGGCAGCTAACCAGTGATCTGACGACGGAGGCGGCGAAAATACGCGCGATCTATCATTTTGTCACCACAAACATCCGATACGTCGGTATTGAACTTGGACGGAGTGCTTACCAACCTTCACCTGCCACCGAAGTTTTTCAAATGCAATACGGGGATTGCAAAGATAAAACGACACTCCTGATTTCAATGCTCGATTTGGTCGGTATCAAAGCCTACCCGGTCCTGGTGAGTGTCGCACCGCACGAACGAGTTGATACGACACTACCTTCGCTCAGCCAGTTTAACCACATGATCGCCGCAATTCCTACCAGCACAAATACTTATATATGGTTGGATCCTACAGCTGCAACCTGTAGTTATGGTGACCTCCCATATAACGTGCAAGGACGTACAGGGTTTCTTATCTCTGATACACACGGCAAGTTTGTGGAGATACCTATTTATCCATCAGAATCCAACCGACTTGTAAGCACAACAGAATTGACGTTAGACAACGACGATAGTGTGCAAGGCACGCTCTACATCGAAACAGGCGGACAGTATGATCTAAATACCCGATGGGCATACCAGCAGATACATCCCAATGCTCTGAAAACTATCTTAACGACTGAACTCAGCCAGCAATTTCCGGGCATCCAGGTGGTGTGGTCCGAGATGTCCAACCTTCGTGATTTAAACGTGCCGGTGACAATTAATCTCGGTTTCCATGTTGAGAATTACGGAACGTGGGTGGGAAACGATATGCTATTACCCTTACCGATTGATGAGTTCGCCGACTACGCTGGAACCTTTGCTAACGAACAACGCACCTATTCATTGGATTTAGGTTATCCGATGCAAATCGAAAAGGCAATCCGCATCCAAATTCCAGATGGATGGACGGCTACATTGCCAAAGGACATTCACCACACTACAGGAAATGCGGAACTGACTCGGCAGTACAGGCAGGTTGGGAATGTGATCACTTATCAGCTTATGTTTACGCTTAAAAACCGCATACTTTCAGCGGCTGCGTATGCAGCAGCAAGATCACTGTTTACGGCACTTGCGAGCGAAGATGGTAGTCGTGTGTTGCTAAATACAGGCGGCGATAATCAGATGTCGCTAAAATAACGGCTGCGCGGCTGATGGCGTTACTCTTTGACATACTTCCAACCGTCAACCAGAACAGGAAGTCCGCGAATAAGGCACATAGCGACAGTTACACCAGAGAGTATTACACCTGCTAATTCCAGACCGACGATTAATTCCGGATGAATGCCAGAATTCGTGAAGGCAATAACACCACCAAGATAGATGAAAGCGACAGCTTTCGCAATGCCGTAGATACTACGGCTTATGCGTGAGCTCGTAAGGGCACGGGTCCATTTGGAGGACATCATAGTGTTCTCACCGAAGGCTGTTTTGCCTTGCGCAAAGGCAGCACTTCGCAAGCCGTCTGTGAAAAAACCTCGCGCAATCACGATCACTGGGATCCAGAATGGGATCAACCCAACGACAGCGAAGTAAACCCAGAAGATGCATTCGACAATTCGGTCGCCGATGATGTCAAACAACGCGCCAAAATCAGAAGTCTGATTCAGTTTGCGAGCAACATAACCATCAACCGCGTCAAGGAATAGGATCAAACCGATTAGCACAACAAGCAAAATGTCTAAGTATATGTGATATCCAAAGAGGGAAATCACAACAAAGGCGAGGATCAGGCGGAAAAGCGTAATCAAATTCGCAATCATGGTTTTACTCCTTTGCGGATCTGGATTTCCGTGTGTCATTTCTATTCGGGTTTCAGGTCTATTCTTTAATAATAGCATATTGGACTGCCAAAAACAACACCAAATTATAAAAACAGAAGAGGTGCTTATTTTATGAGCGAAAATAGTAAACCTAATATTGTCCTCATTCTCAACGACGACATGGGTTTTTCCGACTTAGGCTGCTACGGTGGCGAAGTCCACACGCCAAATCTTGACCGGCTCGCCACTGGTGGGCTGCGGTTTACGCAGTTTTACAATACCGCACGCTGCTGTCCGTCCCGTGCCTCCATGCTTACAGGGTTGCATCCACACCAGACAGGCGTCGGACACATGATGGGCGACGACGGACTTGAGGGCTATCGTGGGGACCTTAATGACCGCTGTATTACTATTGCCGATGCAGTTCGTTCAGAAGGCTACGGCACGTATATGAGCGGCAAATGGCATATCTCTCGCCACGCTGGTCCCGATGGTCCCAAACACAGTTGGCCCTGCCAACGCGGGTTTGACGAGTACTACGGTATTATCACCGGTGCCGCAAACTTCTGGAAGCCGAATACCCTCACTCGAAATAACACGCGTATCCAGCACGATGAACTCCCTGAAGGTTATTTCTTCACGGATGCTGTTAGCGATGAAGCGGCGACGTATATCCGAAATCATACTGAAAAGACACCGGAACGTCCCTTCTTTACCTATGTCGCTTATACGGCACCGCATTGGCCCCTGCACGCCCACGAAGAAGATATTGCACGCTATAATGGACGTTTTGCCGCTGGATGGGACGAACTTCGGGAAGAACGACTCTCACGGATGCGGGAGATGGGAATTTTAGATGAATCCTGGCAGCTCACAGCACGTGATTCCTCTCAACTCCCTTGGACCGAAGCAGAATATAAGGCGTGGAATCAACGCCGCATGGAAGTCTACGCGGCACAAATCACTCGGATGGATGCAGGCATCGGGCGCATTATTAACACATTGGAAGAGACGGGACAACTCGACAACTCGCTCATCCTGTTTTTAGCTGATAACGGCGGTTGTGCTGAAGAACTCGGTGGCCCCCCGGCAATACGGGACAAGGGTTCACTCATCAGTACCGATACGACTTCTGATGGTCAACCCGTCTATCGGGGCAACGACCCCACCATCATGCCAGGTCCCGAAACGACTTATCAGAGTTACGGTGTGCCGTGGGCGAACCTATCCAATACACCGTTCCGATTGTACAAGCATTGGGTACATGAAGGCGGAATTGCTACGCCGTTAATCACGCATTGGCCAGATGCCATAAAGGCTGCCGGAGAATTACGGCATCAACCCGGACAACTGCCAGATATCATGGCAACATGCCTTGAGGTTTCAGGCGCGACTTATCCTGAAGAACACGACGGAAAACCAATTTTACCGTTAGAGGGAACAAGCTTAATGCCGATTTTTGATGGAAAGAGTAACAGTAAAGACGTACTCTATTGGGAACATGAGGGGAATTGTGCAGTCCGACAAGATAACTGGAAACTCGTCTGTAAGTTTCCCGGTGATTGGGAACTCTACGATCTGGAAGCGGAACGGACGGAAATTAACGATCTCGCCGCTAAGCATCCACAGAAACTTGAAGAACTCACTGGACTTTATCGAGATTGGGCGGATCGCTGTCTTATCTATCCGTGGGATAAACTCCAAGAACGCCGTAGACAGCGTCG
>JAPPDN010000836.1 GCA_028824575.1 Candidatus Poribacteria bacterium
GGGATTAGAAAACGCAGAACCACGAAAATTTGGACCCGTTGAAGACGACGGAAGCAATGTCGGTATTATTGTCCTCAAGGAGACGTTGGAACTCGGGTTGACAGAAGGACTTGAGAATGTTGATGGGAAAACACCGGAAGTTGAAGATTGGATTCGGATCAATTCAACTGGATATCCAGTAAGTGGTGACTATTACGACAAAATTTGGAAAAATTTTACGACGCTTGCGCATGCTTGGGAGGGCGGTACCGATTACACGGATAGGATTGCAGCGTTCGGTTATTGGGAAGCTGGGGATGGTAAAGTCTTCAACATGAACTGGCGGATCCCGAATTTCCATAAGAACAACGAAAGTATTGATCACATAGAGAAACTCACAGAGAACGTTATCAATTGGTTAGCGAGTGAATCTGCATTCTTAGAGGTTTCGGCGAGTGATAAATTACCCATAGTCTGGGGACACTTGAAAAATCAGGAATAGCGCGGAATATTCGCTCGTGAATCTAAGAATAAAAAAAAATGGAAATTACGTCACATTCCCGCGCACCATAAGGTATCTGCGCGTCACATGAACACAAAGATGTGGAACGTTTAAATATGATTCTTGATAATAACGATAAATTTTAGTTCGCAAACTACGCCAAAGAGGAATACTTTACGCATTGGAAACTTTAAACGCTCAAAATGACCCACAATCGAATCTACCTGAAGGGGTCAAAGCACGACTCGATCAGGGAAACCTAACTGGAGATATAGCCTTTTCACCGGATGGCATGCAACTCGCTGTCGCCTGTGACATCGGGGTTTGGGTCTACGATGTAGAGAGCGCAATAGGACTTAATCTCCTTGTGGAGCATAGAGAATACGTCAGGTGTGTCGCTTACGCGCCTGATGGTGCCGCAATTGCAAGTGGGAGTATCGACAACACGGTCGTTCTGTGGGATGCAACCAGTGGAGCACCGACAGCAACACTCACAGGACATACTGACGCTGTTAGAAGCGTTGCCTTTTCTCCTGATGGGACCACGATTGTAAGTGGAAGTCCTGATGGTACGGTACGTCTCTGGGATGTGAGCACAGGAGAAACTAAAAATACACTCACAGTGGATCAGTTCTCTATTCGATCTGTTACGTATTCTCCTGATGGAAGTACAATTGCAGCTGGCAGTGGAGATGACACCGTACTACTCTGGGATGCTGCCACTGGGCAGCAAAAAGCTGCACTCGCGGGGCATAAGCATATTGTCAATTCTGCTGTCTATTCTCCGAGTGGCGAAACCCTTGCCAGTGGGAGCACTGACCGCACGATTCGTTTGTGGGATGCGATAACAGGCGAACCGAAAAACACACTCACAGGACATAGAGGCTATGTCTGGAGTGTTGCATACGCGCCTGATGGCGCAACCCTCGCAAGTGCCAGTAGTGACGGAACAGTGCGTTTGTGGGATGCAAGGAGAGGCAAACCGAAAACGACACTCACTGGGCATACGGGTAGTGTTAGGAATGTCGCTTATGCACCTGATGGCAGTTTGCTCGCAAGTGCCAGTGAAGATAACTCCGTGCTGCTCTGGGACCTTTCGTAAACCATTCAGAACTTAGGCATCTTCCTTTGTTGGCGGGGTTTCAAACTGTGCCTGCCAAGGTGAAAAGATAGATTCGTAAAATTAAGCGGAAACCCGTTTTTCGGCAACGGAGAAAAACGGAGCGAAAACCCGATAGTTAAAAAATTGTTAGTTAGGTATCCAGTTTCGTTACGAAATTAAGCGGAAACCCGTTTTTCGACAACGAAGAAAAACGGGACAAAACCCAATAAGTAAAAATAGGGAGGACGGCGTTCCCTCCGTCGACTACAGCCGGAAGGTTCCACGCCGAATTTTTGATGAAACCCAGGTTTAACTTTGTAACTACACTCCTTGTTGCATTTGCCATCTGCTTCGCGTTTCAGTTAGCAGCGCAAAGTGAGATGGCGCGACCTGCGAGTACCGAAGTACCGACAGCTGAAGAATGGCTTGCAAGTGTCGCTTTAACGAAGTTGAGGGTTCATCCGGAGTCACTGACATTGGAGCATGCACGTGATGGCAGACGTGTACTCGTGTCAGGTAAGACAAAAGATGGCACATGGGTAGATGTAACGCCGTGGGCTGTGCTAACACCCGCTACTGGCGCGGTGAAGGTACATGAAGATAGCTATATATTCCCGATGGCAGTTGGCGCAACGAAAATCATTGTTACTGTCAGCGGTGTGAGAGCCGAATTACCCGTAGATGTCAAGAGCATGGAGGCACCGCCTGTCAGTTTCGTACGGGATGTCATGCCGCTCCTGAGCCATGCTGGATGTAATAACGGCACATGCCACGGTGCAGCGAAGGGTAAAAACGGATTCAAACTCTCTCTCCGTGGCTACGATCCCGATTTTGATTATGAACTCTTGATTGAGGATATATCCGGCAGACGCTTCAACAGGGCTTTCCCCGAACAGAGTCTAATGTTGCTGAAACCGACATCCGAAGTGCCACACAAAGGTGGTCAAGTAGTCGTACCGGGGTCTCGGGATTATGAACTCATCCGCCAATGGATAGCAGAAGGGGCGAATTCTGATGTCGAAACCACACAGCGCGTCGAAAGGTTAGAGGTCTTACCCGATACCGCTGAACTTGCTATGCCGGGTATGAAGCAGCAGCTTGTTGTTATCGCATACTATCCGGATGGCACAACGCGAGATGTCACCCGTGAAGCAAAATTCACGAGCAGTGTCAATGAGGTCGCAAAGATTACGGATGACGGTGTGGTAACCGCAGAACGCCGCGGTGAAACCGCTATCCTCACCCGATATGAAGGTGCCTACAGCACAAACGGCATCATCGTAATGGGCGACAGAAGCGGGTACAAGTGGGTTCAAACGTCTGAGTATAACTATATTGATACGCACGTCCACAATAAATTGAAGCGGATGAAAATCCTACCTTCTCAACTCTGCACAGATGAAGAGTTTGTACGGCGTATTTATTTCGATCTGACAGGCCTCCCACCGACACCCGAACAGGCCCGGAGTTTCCTCGCGGATACCACCGCCTCTAAAGCCAAACGGGAAAAACTGATTGACACACTCGTCGAAACACCGGAGTTTATCGACCACTGGACACATAAGTGGGCAGATCTGCTGCAGTCTAACCGCAAATTCCTCGGTGAACGCGGGGTCTGGCTCTTCCAACAGTGGATCCATCAGGCAATCGCACAGAATCGCCCGTATGACCAGTTTGTGCGAGACCTGATTACTGCAACTGGAAGTACCTACGCAAATCCCGCAGCAAGTTATTTCCGTGTATCCCGTGAATATACCGCTGCAGTCGAAAACACGACGCAGCTGTTCTTAGGTGTTCGGTTCTCATGCAACAAATGCCACGACCATCCATTTGAAAAATGGACGCAAAACCAGTACTATGAACTTGGAGCGTTCTTCGCGGATGTCAATGTGAAACAGGGGCAGCTACCCGGAGATGAAATCGTCTACGCCAGTTACACTGAAACCCCTGTGAAACATCCCCGAACCTTAGCAGTGGTTGAACCCTCTGTTCTGTTCTTTTAAAACCAGAAAACCATGCTTGCCCTTGAACGGGGAAATAAGCATCT
>JAPPDN010000958.1 GCA_028824575.1 Candidatus Poribacteria bacterium
CCGACCAATCCGACCAAAACCATTAATACCTACTTTAGTTGACATAAGATAGATAGATCCCTCTATTATAAATATTTTGCCGCTACAAGGCGTTCTTTCAACAGCAAGTGCTATAAGCCTGCAAGCCTAAAACATTAAGAACTTAGAGAAGCGAACATACAGATTTTTCACAAATATCGGCTGGCAAGCGATACTCCTTAATTTGCTATTATCCAATTTTTACGATCTAAAATCTTTTTAATTATACCCTAAAATGAAGTAAATTGCAAGTGCTGTTTAAAGCCAGAGGTATTCAATTGTCGAATTGTTCTGAATGCACGTCGCTTATGGGCGCGGATGCTGCAAATCGCGGATGACATGGATTTTTAGGTTTCGTTATCCCGAACCGGTTTGAAATTTGGAGGGTTTTCCAGAGGATTGAATAGCTCTGAATCCATTTGATTTTTATTGACATTTTTAGAGGTGTCTGTTATACTTTCGCAAAATTGATTGAATGCGATACGTCAGGATTAGGAAGGAATTCATCGTATCGTCATTTAACGAAAAACCCTCAACTTTAGTATACTTCATAACAACTGCAATCTATCTGTGAAAGACAAAATATGCCAAGTTCAAGTATCCCGATCAACGCTTCGATCCCATGGACGAAGCGGATTTTAATTTATCTATTATGCCTCCTGCTCGCGCCTTGTATATTCACATCCATTGGTCATGCACAACCACACCTCGTCTTCGTTGTAGGCGAAAATGAGTACCGCTCTGAAGTAACGATGCCCGCGTTGGCTCAGGTGTTAGCAGACCACTACGGCTTCCGCACCACACTTCTCTTAGACGACGTACTTCAGGGAGGCGAGGGGAACAACATCAACGGTCTTGATGCGTTAGAGACAGCAGACCTCCTTGTTTTGTATCTGCGATTTCGTCAACTGCCTGAGGCTCAACTTGCGTTGCTACAAAAGTACATCGACCGGGGCGGTCCCATCGTTGCTTTCCGTACAACGACGCACGCCTTTGCTTACGAAGAGGATGATCAGCAAGCGACGTGGTGGAACAATTTCGGTGCTCGAGAACTCGGTGCACCGTGGATTTACCACTACGGACACGGGGCAAGCACCGATGCTACAACGGTTGGCAATCATCCGATCCTTACAGGTGTGAGTCCAGCGTTTCACGTCCGCTCTTGGACTTACCATGTCCGACCCGACTATCCGCCGAAAGATGCCCAGGTCTTAGTGCAGGGTCGCCCTGTATTTCCCGAAGGCGAGCGTGGCGATGCAGAGACGGTTAATCCAATTGCCTGGACGCACACGCACTCCGGCGGTGGGCGTGTGTTTACAACGACAATGGGACACCCAGAGGACTTCAGCGTGAGTGACTTTCGTCGCCTTGTCGTTAACGGCATCTACTGGTGCCTCAACCGCGAAGCCCCGCGCCGCTATCCACCCGGTTGGCGTGTTAAAACCGGACAACCGTGGCGGGATATGGATTATGGTCCCTACCTTTCTACAGCTGTCGCCGCGAATGCGAATAACCTTACTTACAAAGGTCTGGTGATCCCGCTCACCCCGGATCTCGCGAGTGGTGCGGTGGTGTTCGACACAGACTTGTTGCGCTACGCTGCGGGGTGGATAGATGGGTTGATTGACTTTGCCGATGTTGCCTATAACGGTTGGCATCAGAGTTTTCCATCAATTGAGGGCAAACTGCTGTGGGAAAACCCGGTAGGTCCCGGTTGGGCGAAGGATGGCAGCTTTGAGGATACACGCGCTGTTCCTTTTGGGCCCTTACCCAAGGATTGGGCGCATTGGAAAGGATTGTATCTTCACGGGGACCAGGTTGTTTTGTCGTATACGGTAGGCACTCGCACGGTGCTGGAAACCCCGTCGCTTGAAAGCGAAGAAAAAGGGTTCGCTTTTGCCCGTACTTTTCATCTCGGCCCATCTGCATCGAGTGCGCTTGTCCGTATTGCAACGATCCCTGCCGCGGAGGCATCTGCTTTACACGTGTTTCCAGATAGTACCAAGGTTGCCCTATGTCCACCGGGGACAGACCCTGGGGCACCAGGCAGTCTGCTCGCTGCTTTGGTTGACGCGCAGGAAGGCATACAGTGGGAGATAGTGAAGGACGAGCTCCTTGTCCGGTTTCCACCATCTGAACAAGCAATCTCCGCTAAAATCCTGATTACGCCAGCGATCCAAGATACACTCGAGTTGGATGTCTGGACACAATTCGTTGAAACCTCGCCGCCTGTCGCGGATCTGACGAAGTTGATCCGAGGGGGGCCGCAGCGTTGGTCGGAGAAACTCGTCACCACTGGAGACATCGATATAAAGCAACAACTCAAGGTGGAAAAAGTAAAAATCGACGCCGAGACAGCGACTTGGCATTTAGAAAAAGATGGATACCTTCCGACAGTGCTTTCGATAGATAATCTATCGCCGGTCCTTAGCGGTGTGGGTAGTGCAGATCAGTGTATAGCCGTTCTGCGCCCGCCTGCCAAAACCATACGGTCTGCGTCGGAAACTGATGAACAGAAAAGTGACGCTGCTTTAATCGGACATTGGCGTTTCGACGAGGGGAGCGGTTCGCATACCGTAAGTGCGCTACCTGGGGAGGCGGCAATTGTGCTTGATGGGGTTCGCTGGGAAGCCGGGCGGTGGGACAATAGCCTTGCATTCAACGGCGAAGCGGAAGCCCGTTTTGACGAAAATATCGCCCTCGATTTCGACACCACTGACTTAACTTTCGCTGCGTGGATTTCCACCGAGAACGACGGTACAATCTTCGCTGAATCGCTCGAGGCATCGGAGTGGGTGCCTAACGGCAAAACCTTTTTTATCCGGGATGGGCATTTGACGTTTGATGTCGGTTGGATCGGGGTCATCGGGGGTGGGCAATCCGTCGATGATGGCACTTGGCATCATGTGGGATTGACGTGGCGACATCAGAGTGGTACAGTGGCGCTGTTTTTGGACGGCGAGATCGCTGCCGAAGGTGCCCTTAAACCAGAAGCGGCATTGGAAAGTGACGTTTGGCGGCTCGGATTTACCGCAGCGGATTTTCCAGAAGGATCTCCTTGGTTTGAAGGGAGGCTTGATGACCTGCATTTATACAACCGCGCCCTCTCGCCCGACGAGATGTCCGCGCTCTACCAGCAACTCCGAGAGCCGCCGCTGATTGCCGCAGCTCTGGTCGAACCGATTGCGGGTGCGAAATGGCGCGTCGACACTGAGCGTGTTTCCCTCGACCGGCCTGCAGACACAACCGCATCGGTGCTGATATGGGAGGGTAGCGAATCGAAACTCTCAGATTTCGCCCGATTAGTGGAAAACGGTGGACTTGACCCTGGTCAACCGTTCGCGATTGACAGGATAAATTGGCCCGCGCAAAATCCGTGGGCTTCGTGGCTACGTTTCGGTGGGTTCGACTTCTTTCCAGACGGCAATCGTGCCGCGCTTTCCACTTGGAGCGGCGATGTCTGGACAGTCACTGGACTCAATGATACCTTGGACACACTCGTCTGGCAACGTATCGCTACCGGTCTGAACCAACCGCTCGGACTTAAAATTGTCGGACAGCAGATTTACGTTGTCGGACGCGACCAGATCACCCGCCT
>JAPPDN010000941.1 GCA_028824575.1 Candidatus Poribacteria bacterium
ATGACTCTATCAAAGTCTGGCTTAACGGTGAAGTCGTTCATACAAACGCTGTCAACCGCGGACGCGGCGGGACACCCGCTAATATAGACGCCTACCAAGATAAAATTGAAGTGAACCTATTAGAAGGTGCTAATCTGTTGCTCGTGAAGGTGAGTGAACGCGGTGGTGGATGGGGACAGTACGTCGGTATTGATGCCGATGTCACTACCTCACCTACGCCACCTATCTTCCACATTCAAGGTGAATGGCTCTGGATGATCGCACCGACCGAAGCCAACCAAGGCGGACAGGCTTCCACCGATATCGATTCGCTCGCAGTTGCCAGTAACGACGATGTCACCGAAGAAGATGTCGCAATGAACGGTGCCACAGAAGGCGACGAGGTCGGCGATTACGCATGGACACTCGGCGAACTGCCAGCAGATGGAAACATCAACGCAATGCTCGTCGAACTCGGCGTGACAGAAAACGCGGATTTCAATGACGTTACCTCTTACGCACTTATCACACTCGTATCCGAGGAAGATGTGGAAGGCGCGATGATAGGAGTCAGCAGTGACGACTCCGTCAAAGTCTGGCTCAACGGTGAAGTCGTTCATACAAACGCTGTCAACCGCGGACGCGGCAACGCAGCCTCCTTCCAAGATTCGTTCGCAGTCAACCTTGTAAAAGGTGACAACATTCTGATGATAAAAGTCAGTGAACGTGGCGGCGGATGGGGTATGTACGCCGGTATCAACGCCCCTGTCGAGGCTATCTATAAGTCAAGTGCACAGTTAGGCACATCTGTTGAAGCCGCTGGTAAATTCTTCACAACTTGGGGAAGTTTGAAAACCAAGTAATGTGTAAGTCCCACACGAGGGTTTGTGCCTCGTAAAGAAAAGGACGCAGCTGAAATATATTGGCTGCGTCCTTTCTTTTTCGATCTATCTATCGTCCCATAAGTTCCATAAAAACCGGCAGCGATTCCTTGAATCCATCCTCGCGCGTCCCACCTACCGGCGTATAGACACTCTCCAAAGAGATTGTCCCCTCGTAGCCATCCCGTTTCAAAGCGTCCACAATGTCGTTGTAGTAAGGGTCCATCTGTCCTTGACGCATTGCGCAGAAATCAAACGTCGCTGCTGGTAGATTGACAACGCCATCTTTGAGATGAACATGCACAATATGCTCACGAATGGCTTCATAGCCATCTGGATACGGGACCTCTGTACAATAGAGCGAACTGCATGGATCCCATAGTACTTTCAGATGCGGCACGTCTAATTCGTCAATTAACTTTCTCGCAAGGAATGCCGACGTCACGTTCCCAGAGATTGCCGTCTCCATCACAAGCGTGATACCCGCCGCGTCAGCGATTTGCAACGGTTCTTCCAATCGGTTCATGAGCGTCGCCCATGCGCCTTCAGAGATAACCGGTTCCGCACCGAAAAGCACCATCTCTTTCCGGAAACTGAAAATCCGCACGAGGTTTGTCCCGAGTGCTTGCGCAACATCAATACACCGTTGTAACGTCGTAATATGTTCACGATAGGCAGGCGCAACTATTGCCGTATCAACAGGGAGTGCCGATAAATTATGGTGTGAGATACACGATACTTTTAAATTCCGAGCGTCGATTAACCCCTTAACGCGTTCCACATCCGCATCCGTTAAATCTCCAACCTGTTTCTCCCAAAGATACTGTAACTCAACGTATTCCAAGCCGGTCTCTACCATAGTGTCCAGCGCATATTCAAAATCCCGACTGATTCCATCCGTGATAATTCCCAATTTGAACATCCAACATCCTCTCACTTTTCATCTTTGTAGAGTTTCCAAAACACCAAACAACACACCCACAAAACCCTATCCCGTGATTATTCTGTTCTCTTAATCTCAACACCGGCGATATTTTCCAATATTTTGATAATCGTCCAGTTATCCTCATCGGGGTTTACTGCTTTCCCTGCTTGAAACAGTTCAAAAGCGGCACTCGCTGCAAAGAGTGGCACACCACAATCGTTTGCCATATTTTTTGCCAAACTCAGGTCTTTATACATTGTACCGATATTGCTCTGTCCCTTGAAGTTACGTGATAAAATGTTCTCCGTTGTATCCGTGAAGAGGAAATTTCCAGCAACACTTGTGCTGACAACATCACGGAGCGTTTCCGGTGCCACACCTGCCTTTACCGCAAGCGTCAAAGCCTCAAAGATACCCGCATAAGTCGTGCCTATCAGCACTGCCAGGGCAGACTTGACAGTTTGACCCATACCGATCTCTTCGCCAACGTGATAGATGTCCTTGCCGACTGCTGCGAGCACCGGTTTCGATGCCTCAAATACCGCGCTTTGTGCCGCTACCATCATTGTAAGCGTTCCTGCAGCTGCCCCCGGAGCACCACCACTCACAGGGGCATCAACGATGTTAACCCCTTTTGCTGTCACGAGTTCGGCAACCTCTATCACCTGTGAACGCCCGATCGTCGCCGTACAGATGACTGTAGCATTCGGGTTAAGCCCCGCCAACAGCCCGTCTTCACCCAAGAGTGATGCCTTAACCTGTTCAACATTCAACACCATGATAAAAACCGTATCTGCAGCGGCACCGAGTTCTCGCGGCGATGCAGCAGCGTGTGCGCCCTCTGCTACCAACGTTTCCATCGCTTCAGGACGGACATCATACACCGTCAATTCGTGTCCGGCTTTCAAGATGTTTCTTGACATGCCCGCCCCCATGTTCCCAACACCGATGAGTCCAACTTTTGCCATAAATTACCTCTAAAGAATATTGCCCAGAATTGATGCATCCTATGCTTCTACGAAAGCACCTAAGGTTCACACTTCTTTGCCATTGTGCCTTGCAAATGCCCCAGAAACAAACCGTGCTAACTGAAAATCGGTAGAGTTTACCACAAATCCTGAGAAACGTCAATCTATTTTCCGTACACGGAATTTTTACACATTTTTTCTCCTTTGTGCTATAATGACGCATTCATACACGAAAAAGAAGGAGCCAGAATACATGGCAGATACCATCAAAGGTGCCGTACTTGGGTATGGCGCAGCATTTAATATGGGCAGAGCCCACGCAAATATGATGCAGAACACCGACGGCATTGAATGCGTCGCCGTCTGTGACATAGACCCAGAACGCACAGATGCCGCAAAAAAGGATTTTCCCGGCATTCGCACCTATAATTCAGTTGAAGCACTCAACGCCGATGACGGTGTCGATCTCATCGCGAACGTTTTACCGCATAGTTTGCACTGTGGTCCCTCAGTGGCAAGCCTCAAGGCTGGCAAGCACGTTGTCGTTGAAAAACCGATGTGCGTCACAATCGCAGAAGCCACAGAAATGATTACGACCGCCAAAGAGAATGACGTTATGTTGTCTGTTCATCACAACCGACGGTGGGATGCTGATTTCTGGCCGCTGCGTGAACTCGTTCCATCCGGTCTCCTCGGTATGGTCTTTAGTGTTGAAATGTGGGGCGGGGGTTACGGAAGACCCAATCCGGACTGGTGGCGTAGCGTCAAAGCCATCTCCGGCGGTCAATTTTATGATTGGGGTGCTCACTACCTCGACTGGCTACTCAATGTCCTTGAAGCACCGATGATT
>JAPPDN010000278.1 GCA_028824575.1 Candidatus Poribacteria bacterium
ACGGGTACTACATCCAACACTGCTTTCCTATTTCCGATGACCGACGTGCCTATTTTCAGGAAAAGATCCGAAGGGCTCGTCCCCAGCTCGGATATCAACTACTGTGCCATCTTGCCCAGGCTGACCTGATTCGCTCGGTCTGGACCACAAATTTCGACAGTCTAGTTGCACGGTCCGCAGCGCGTTTTAATCTAACACCTCTTGAAGTTGGAATTGACACGCAGAATAGACTACACCAGCAAGCTGGCAGAGGTGAACTGCTCTGTGTCTCATTGCATGGCGACTATCGGTATGACGATCTCAAGAACACCCCCGATGAGCTACAGAATCAGGAGGAAAGCCTACGGAATGCCCTCATCGAGGAAATGAAAGTAAAGCCGTTGGTCATCTGTGGATACAGTGGACGTGACCACTCTATCATGGAGGCGATGCTTGCCGCATGTAGTGAGAGGGGGACTGGTGCTTTGTATTGGTGCGGGTACAGTGACAGCGAAATACCCAGTCGGATATCTGCTCTTATTCAACATGCCCGCGACAACGGCAGACAAGCTTACTACGTCCCTGCGCTCGGGTTTGACGATCTAATGACACGGCTTGCCTTTCATTGCCTGGAAGGCGATCTGCGTGAATCTGCACGCAAGGATATTGTCGATCTCGCTCCTACTAGCCTTCTCGAGCGTCAGCCGTTTCAGATACCGGAACTCACCAATAACACTGTGATCAAGAGCAACGCATTCGAGGTCGACTGTCCGCTCGAGGTTCTTACATTTGAACTTAGAAACTGGCCTAAAGAGCGAGTTTGGTTCTGGTTACGTGAGCAGATCGGCACACGGCCGATCGTCGCGGTACCTTTCAAGGGCAAAGTTCTAGCACTCGGACTGATTGACGATATCAAAGACACCTTTGTTGACAGAATCAAAGGATTGGTTGAACGAACTCCGGTAAACCCCAGAGAGTTTAGCTATCAAAATGGTACAGTCGTCGGGCTGATGCGCCAAGCCCTTGTACGGTCGCTTGCGCAAACTGAAGGCGTCGCAACGGATGGGAAATCTGAGATCTGGCTCAGTCTTCCATCTGAAAGCCACAGAAAAGGTAACCTGCAATGCCAAGCGCATGAGTCGGTAGTGGTGTTTCTACGCCGGATCGGCAATAAACAGTATGTTGTTCTCAAACCGTCAATCAAAGTCCTGGAAGAACAGGGACTAGAAGTCCCTTACGATGTCGCAAAGTCTATTAAGCTACGCATTCTCGGGTATCAACATAATAAGCCATTTAACCAAGCTGTGAACAGGTGGCGGAAGCTGTTTTTCCCAAATAAAAACAGTCCCACTGTGGACTATGAGTTCCCTTCCGGTTCAGGCTCGAGTTTTCGATTCCGTATCAGGCGTTCACCTGTGTTCGCTAAGATCGGATTGCGAGATAGCGGTAAGTCTCAGACTATTCCTCAAAACCTCCGTCCTCTTCTTAAAGATAAAGGTGTCGAACTATCCGAACCAAGTCTTAGATTCTGCAACCCGAGTGGAACCGGCACTACCGTTGATACCCATCCAATTCGCGGCATAGTATCGAATCGTCCTTTCGACTATCCGCTGACGCTTAAAGGACTAGCGGCTTCGTTACGTATCGGTGTGATTTGTCCCCGACCCGAATCTCCGTTGCTGGCAGAATACCTGTACCAAGCAAGTCAGGAGCATCGTCCTGAACAATCCGAACGTGACTATCTGATCGACTATCCTGGGTTCCATCAGGCTTATGGATTACCCATCGGAATTCCAAGTTCTGGTACTCCAGGCTGGAGCCATCCAGCTGAACCGTTAGGTGACGACCAGCGTGCTACTGCTGTATCCGTGGCACATCAAATTACGAGTGCTGTAGACGCATTGCTCTCTTCTTTCTCGCCCCATGTCGTCCTCATTTTCTATCCAAACCGATGGGAACACATACGCGGCTACCGCGACGATAACGAACGTTTTGATGTTCATGATTTCGTGAAAGCCTATGCGGTCCAACGCGGAATCGCAACACAGTTTCTAACACAGGCCACACTATCAGATAATCAGCGGTGTCGAGTGTGGTGGTGGCTGTCTCTCGCTCTATATGTCAAGGGCATGCGCACCCCCTGGGTACTGGATGGGCTGGATGATGATACCGCTTATGTTGGGCTTGGATATAGTCTAGAACATAGTGCCGAGAAGGCGACACAGGTCGTTCTGGGATGCAGCCATATCTATAGTTCACGTGGTGAAGGTCTTCAATACCGTCTTAGTAAAGTCGAGAATCCGCTAATAATGGGCAGGAATCCATTTATGTCGAGGGACGACGCTCGTCGTACAGGTGAGACTATCCGACAACTTTTCTTCGAGGCTCGCTCGAGTCTCCCAAGACGTGTAGTTCTGCACAAGCGAACACAGTTCCTTAAGGGTGAACGAGAAGGGCTAATAGATGGACTTGGTGAAGTTGAAGCCATTGATATGTTGGAAGTTCAGGTGGATAACGCACTGCGGTACGTCGCCTCGAAGGCACTCCCAAATGGTCGGATGGATGACGATAACTACCCAGTGCGACGTGGTACAGTCATGAAGCAAGACGACTTTTCTGCTTTACTTTGGGTACACGGTGCAACTTCCGCCCTCATTCCCACGCACAGGTATTACCAAGGTAAAAGGCGAATCCCAGCACCACTTACTCTTCGTCGCCATTCAGGCAACACACCACTTGACCAGATTGGTGCCGAAATCCTCGGTTTGTCCAAAATGGACTGGAATTCGTTTGACCTGTACAGTAAGATGCCAGCAACGCTCCAGTCATCCGGTGAGATCGCACGTATTGGATCGCTACTGCAGCGGTTTGGCGCATCCTCGTACGATTATAGGTTATTTATCTAAATCAGAATCGGGACACAACAGAGTGGGCGTTGAAGTAGCTTGATTCTATCAGCCTATGTGGACGCGGGCGATCCGATTACAGGTCGATTGTCTTGATATTGTTCTTAAAGTGGTTCATCGCGGACACTAGCCAAGTCACCCGCCGAGATTCAGTCTTTAAGGTGTCCACCTAACAATTCAATAGCCTTGTCCAACAAAGACTTCATTCCTTTTTCAATTTCAAGAACCGTGTTCATTTTATCAGGGGGGATAAGTACATATAAACCAGATTCATCACAGGGCGTACCGAATAAACGAAATTTACTACTCTGTCTATACAGTTTCCGATACGTAGTTACGACTTCTTTAACCTCTATTTCTGTAAGTAGGCCGATATTTGAAACCAAAGACTTAAAAACTGTGTCATTCACCTCGGTAGTCACAAAAAATGGAACTGAATCATCACGAGATTCAATTGCCTTAATGTGTTCTATACGAACCCTTCGAAGATCGACAAGTTCTTCAATTAGTCCAAGGCGAACTGTTTTACGACGATGACGCCGTTCTTCTGCATGTAGTTCGATGTTGCTATTCCACTGTTTTTCTTGCTGATGAAGGCTCACGAGTGTGTTACCGTAAAGTGTTAACAGAATCCCCCAAATACCAACCCCAGCGACAAACAACTCAGTTCCGATGTTAAAAAGGTTGTATGCGAAAATCCAAC
>JAPPDN010000636.1 GCA_028824575.1 Candidatus Poribacteria bacterium
CGCGCTCTGGCACGCCGTGCGAAATACTGACGTGGTTGAAAACGGATACGGAATTCAGCATCTACCGCCGTTGTCGGTTTATCACCGACATTTTGGTAGATTTTGATGTAAGTGCCTTCCTCGGGATCCTCTACGTAGTGCAGATCGTCCAACTTCACGTAGTAGCCTTCGCCGGGTTGCAGTAAAACACCCGTGTGTGGATGAATGTTGGTATAGACTTCATGCCGTTGGCTCGTCAATTTTTTATCTAATTCGTAGGTGAGTTCTATGTCAATTGCGCGACTGAATGGTGTCAACTGAAGATTGATATCGGCAAGTTGCGTTGTTGTGTTCGCACCGATATCCGTATGTGCCTTCAGCATCCGACGCGCCAAGTTGGCTGTCAGATTCACGCCGCCGCTGAGAAAAGATTTCTGTTGTGAAAAGAGACCGACTTTCCACGTTCGCGCCGTAGTGCTTCGTTGCCAATCGGAGAGACCGATGGGTTCGTCGTCTACAGTGAGCAACGGCTCTTTCGCATAAGCCTCCTCAAGTTCGTAACTGGTGTTGACGGACACCCAGCTGAATTCAACGAGGTTGACGCGTCCGATCGCACGATTCCGTTTTCGGTTGAGTGTAGCATTGCGTGCCTCGTTCGATTCCAACCTGCCCAATGTCCCAATAATTCTGAAGGGACCGAGCGGATAGGAGAGGTTGCCTTCCTGTCGCGACTTTCGTTGTGACTGCGTCCGTGTTGAATCTTCACTCTCCACACGCGAACTGCTCCGATAATCATCCCAACGGAAATTCGGTAAGTTCCTCAGCAGTTGCGCGCCCTTAGACGGTGCTTTTTCTGGTGCTGTAGCCTCTCTCGCTTGTCCGTCTGTACGCGCGCTTTCTTGTGTGCGGGTAGGGATTACACTTCCACTGCCTGAACGCCGATTAAAATCTATTCCCCAATTGAAATTATCACGGATAGTTGCGTTTGTGGTAGACAACATCTCTGTTTCGCCTATGGTGTCTGTCGCCTCCTGAACGGTTCCGAGGCGTTGTGGTTCCTTCTCTTCGCTCCGACCGACTCCGGCATCAACGGCTAACCAATCCGTCGGTATCAATCGGATGTCAAAGTTCGCGGCTCTCTCATCTCGGGAAATTTGTGAGCGTCCAGCACTATCAAAAAGAAACGCATCATCAAAACCCTCTTTAGCGTATTGCGTTTCATAACGGGAACGGGAGCGGTTACTACTTGATGCACCGACAGGCACAAAATCGGCATCCATTGCCCGTATGTCAAGATTTGTGTTCAGTTTAGGTTGGAGTTTCTCCGTCCATGTAGCGAAATCCCAGTCTGCATAGCCTATCAGTTTCCACGCCTGACTGACCTCTTTACGGTCTACGGTGGAATAGGTATTTTTATCAAGATTGCTGTAGGCAAGTTCACCTTCAACCCACGCTTTTTCGGTGATATTCACGCGACTTTCTACACCCCATACCGTGTGTTTCTGCGGTGCCGTGAGCAGCGATCCGTTTTCCTCTGGATCAAGGATATTTTGGCGCAGTGCCTCCAGATCCGCGTCCGTGATTTGGATTAAAGCCTGTTCGGGTTGGTTTAGGTCCGCCTCAACGGCATAGGAGGCACCGAGGGTTATCCGTTCTCCGGACAGTGTGAAGACACTGCTGAGTCCGTAAAGATTCTGTTGATATGCCCGTTCTTCAGGGATATATTCAAAGTCAATCCGAATCGTGTCGTTACTTGTTATCAGGTGTTTGCTGTTGAATTCGATGATCGGATCCCCATATTCTCGGATGACGTAATCGTTGTTCTCACCGCGCCGCATCCGCTCGCCATTCAACCAGACGATTTCACTGCCCGCTTTCACAATGACGTATTGCCCATCGACTGTGAGTCGGTATTCGCTACGTCCTTCCTCTCCGCGCAGGACTAAACTCGTAGACTGTCCTTTCGGGATAGCACTCGGAATGAGATGAAATTTTCCCCATTTGAAATCGCCTTCGACTTGTACACCTTCAAGTGCCCGTGGAAAAAAGATAAACTCCGAGGCACCGAGTGATCCCTCAAAGTCGCCTAATGTGCCTCTCATGTTCGGATGCGTGATACGCACCAACTTCTGATCGATGTCTTGGATACTCTCGGTTGTACCTTCGGGTTGAATTGGTAAATCTTGGTCGGATAATAGCGCGAGAATACTGATATTCTCCGAGACATTGCCCTCCACATTAACACGCAATTCCTGATTCGGTGTCACGTCGCGCCCGCTTCCAACCGAGATACCGAATGTTTGGCTACCGGAAACTTCTAATTGTGATGTTTGGCTATCGGGAGAATAGTTGTCAGTTGTCGGTTGTCGGTTGTCAGTTAAAAAGCGGTTTGTCTCATCAGGCTTCTCTTTCACTGATGACTCCTCCGCTGATGGAAACCGAAGGCTATCCGGGTTTTGCTCACCGTAAAGGTCGCGTTTATAGACCTCTTTTATTGCGAAAGGTAGTGTGCGATAGGTTATCCTTAATCTGTAGGGGTCGGTAATAGCATCCCGCTTTACTATAGTGATCTTTCCGGGATAGAAATCAATTTGATAGTCTACATTTCGGACAAGGACTTTTCCGTTCGCTGCGACTAACTGTTCACTGTTTGGGAGAATCGGTGGGTACTTCACCGTAAATTCCTGCTCATCGGTTTTCAGTTCAAAGGACTCCGTTTTCTGGAGAACGGAAAAGGTGGGAAGTTCGAGGGCTTTCGTTTGGTCATCAGGAGATTCTTGTGCCGTACTTCGGGGACACGGTAGCAGGCACAAACAGAGTGGAACGAGGAAAAAGAGTCGGATATGCATTAACAGTTTTCAGTTTTCAGTTTTCAGTTTTCAGTTAAGAGATGGCTTGAATGCGTCAAAACCTCTTTAGCTGATGACCGATAACTGATAACCGATGACCGTTCCTCCGGTAACTATTTTTTACGGAAGACTTGGAATACCTTTATGTTATTCGCTTCCGCATCGCTCACGAAGACGCGTCCACTTTTTGAGACTGCGATGCCTATCGGTTCAAGGAGCGTAGGGGTGCTAAATTCTGTGATGCTCTTACCATCAGGTGCGAAGACTTGGATACGCCGATTACCGCTGTCCGTTATGTAAAGATAATTCCAATCGTCTAAGACGATGCACTTCGGTTCCCGCAGCTGCCCGGGTCTGTCTCCTTCACCCCCCCAAGCACTGATAGGATTGCCGCTGAAATCGTATTTTTTGATGAGATGGTTACCTGTATCAACGACGTAAACATTCCCGTGGGTATCAACACAGAGGTCTGTAGGATTCCAGAATTGTTCCGTACCGCTCCCGAAGCTGCCTCGTGCGACAACTGGAACCCCTGCAACGTTGAATTCAATCCAGCGATGATTGCCGGTGTCCACAACATACACCTCGCCATTGCGTCCAATACCGATGCCTTCGGGTTGGTCTAACAGGGTGCCTTCAATACTCTGACTGAGCGGATAAAAAATTTGATCAATGAAATTGCAGTATTGTACCCGATTGTTCCGTGTGTCTGCGACATAGAGGTGTCGGTAGCTCCTCTGGAAACTCAACGCTAT
>JAPPDN010000714.1 GCA_028824575.1 Candidatus Poribacteria bacterium
TGTCTTAATATGTAAAATTATACAACAATATCCCATATAAAGTCAAGATATTTTTAACCCAAGTCCGGTAGGGTTTTTGCTTGGGGTGTTTTTGCTTGCGTATTTCTTGCGATCTGCATTCCTAACAGCGCTGGGTCCGACAAGAAAACTGGAAATTACCCGATTAAATTCTTAATCTTCATGTGGAGTGCTATGTAAACAAACCTGCTCTGTCGAAAAAAAGTAAGGAAACCGTGACAAAAAC
Source organism: Candidatus Poribacteria bacterium (assembly GCA_028824575.1). Classification (GTDB taxonomy): domain Bacteria; phylum Poribacteria; class WGA-4E; order WGA-4E; family WGA-3G; genus WGA-3G. The sequence goes on from JAPPDN010000714.1 coordinate 245, forward strand.
TTTACACACTTAGTCGCGAGCTGGAACTCGCTCTACAAGAAGACGTTTGTGTAAAAGATCGGAATTAACTGAATTGCTTCTAAGAGGAGATGTGGACTTTCTCGCCACTCTTCGCACTATCATAGAGAGCATCCAAGATTTGCATGAAGACGTAAGCATCTGGAGCAGAGACATCGGGTACGACCTCACTCGCGATCGCCATACCGAAGTGGTTCAGCTCATAGTAGAACACATGCACCTCTTCAGGGAGTTCACCGTGATCAATCTCAAGCGGTTCATCAATTGCTTCTCGGACAAATTCACCATCTTTGAATCGGGATATACCGCCATTTGTGATTGCGCCAGTTGTGCCATAAAGTTCTACGACACTCGCGGAATCCGAATGGCTCATCCGAGAGCAGTCGATCTGGATGGTTTTCCCGCCTTCGCAGCCGAGGAGACCGGTGAAATAGTCCTCCGCTGCGCCTTCGGGTCCGTCATATTGCGGGTAAAGCACGTGCTTCGCAGCAAACGCCCATTCCGGTTTCGGACACCCCATCCACCACCATGTTAGGTTGAGTTCGTGCGAATAGTGCTGCCCCAACGAACCGCCCTTCTGTCCGTAGACATGCAACCAGCGACTGTTCTCATCAAAGTCAGGGACGAAGTTATATTTCCCGAAGACGCGAGCGTGATAGAGATCCCCGATTGCCCCGTTCAAGACGGCGCGCCGAATCTTTCGATTGTTCGGAAAATGGCGCATAAAGTAGCAGAATTGAAGGGTCTTGCCGGCTTCCTGCGCCGCCGCCTCCATCTCCAAAATTTCAGGCGCACGGATGGCATGTGGCTTTTGGACTAAGACATGCTTACCCGCGTTAAGCGTATCCAAAACTTGCTGCAATCTACCATCAGGAGAAGTCGCGAGGTAAACGGCTTCAACAGCCGGGTTGTCAAGAAGTTCGTGATAGTCGGCGTAGCGGTGTGGCACTGCACTCTCATCTCCTGCTTCCGCACGACGAGCAGGATCGCGCTCCGCAATCGCAATAACGCTTAGGTGAGAGGTAGCGTTGGCAGCTTGGATGGCTTGACGACCTGCCCATCCACACCCAACAACTCCGAGTTGCGTAATTTGATTCGTCATAAGAAGGTCCCTCTACTTCTTCTGTGAAAGTGGTTTTTAATAGGATATATCTACTGTATCAGACATGTGGAAATCAATATTAAAGGGGAGCGAGATGTCTGATTCTTTGTTGGCAAAGTGTCGCGAAAAATCAATGAGCGTGAATCCGACTAATTCCTTTGTTTCTGGATGGAAACGTAGTATAATATCCTCCGCGTATTCAACGTAGTCTGTATATTCAGGGGTACCCCGTGTTACATAGAGGACATCAACTTCCCGGTCATAGAAGATCTTAATTCTGCTTTGGTGGTTACTCATCTTACCTCCCACATAAAAATCCTCACTGATATCTTGTAATTCCAAACACTTTGGTTAAAAAAGTTGTGTTAACCTTGAAATATCCTCAAGCACCCAGGTCGGTTCCGCGACGGGGTTTTCCAATTGACTGGGTTTAAACTTTCCAGTTTTAACCAAGATACTCCGCATCCCCATTGCCTGCGCCCCAACAATGTCGGAAGTGATGTCATCACCGACCACAACTGCTTCACTTGGAGAGCGTTGAAGACTCTCAAGCGCGATTTTGAAAAACGTCTCACTCGGCTTGCCCATGACCGTAGCGGTTTTGTCTGCGGCTGCCTCCAGAAGCGTCACGAATGCACCACAATCCAAGAACATGCCTTCAGCAGAAAACCAGTAGAGGTTTTTCTGCAACGCTATGAGTTCAGCACCGTTCATCAATAAACGAAAGGCGTGATTTAAAGCGTGAAAATCAAATCCCTCGCCGTAGTCTCCGACAACGACAAAATCAGGTGCGTCATCATCTACGGGTATCTCCTTGAAAAACGCTTTGACGGCATCATCGACCATGAAGTGACAACTTGCCCCAGGCTGCGAACGTAGGTATTGGAGACAGGCGTAAGTCGCATTAAAGATTTCATCTTCGTAGATGTCAAAACCGAGTGCTTCCATCTGCGTGTGAAGCATCTTCGGGGTTTTAGCAGTTGTATTCGTCAAGAACCGGAGTTGGTATTCCTTCTGACGTAGGTAGTTAATAACTTCGATTGCGCCGGGGCAAGGTTGTCCCTTAAAATAGAGCGTTCCATCCATGTCAATTAAAAAAGCCTTCGGGCGTGTTGGTGATATTTCCTGCATTGTACCCTCGTGTGCTACGGTTCCACAACTTTGTAGTGTTCAACCTGCCCGCCACTAATTGTCTGGATTGCGAGGCTTTTGACGGGGTGGCGGTTCGCATCGTAATGCGAAATGGTTGTCGCTCCTTTGTAGCCATTGACTGCAGCGAATGCATCGCGCACTGCCATCGGATCAAGCGAACCCGCTGTCTCTATTGCCCGTGCCAAGAGTCGCATCGCGTCGTAGCCCGACGCGGCGATGCCATCCGGTGGACTTCCGAAGAGTGCAGTGTAACCACTCACGAATTCCTGCACATCCGCGTCCTGTGTCGCAACCGAGAAATTGGTCGGATAATAACTCCCGTCCAACACACTGTTATCGTCTAAGATACTGAGGAAGCGTTCCCTATCATCCCACGCGCTGCCACCGAGAAAGGTCCCTGTGATACCGATTTGCCGTGCTGCATTTATCAACGATGGTACTTCCGGCTGAAAACCGGGACAGAAGATAATATCAGGCGTTGCCTCGTGAATTTCTGTGAGCAGTGCAGTGAAGTTGGTATCGCCTACGGTATAGGCACCACTGTAAACGATTTCTCCACCATTTGCCTGAAAAGCCGCCTCGAACGCCGCCACAAGATCAATCGTATAGTCATCGTCTTCCTCGATAATCGTTGCTGCCGTTTTCGCGCCAAGTTCATTCGGGTCCATGGCGAAACCCGCCATCACTTTTCCTTGAAATGGGTTCGGCACCGTAATGAGAAAGACGTAATCCCCAACTGCTGGTACGTCTGAACCACTGGAACCCGGGAGCATAAGTCGCTGTGCCTGTTGCGCGATCGGCCCGACTTCGACGGAATTGCTGGAGTAAACGGGACCCAAAAGGGCAAAGACATCTTCCATTTCAATCAGTTCTTTTGCGGCAGTGGTGCTGGCTTCCGGTGTTGGTGGTTCACTCGCCACGGGTTGATTGTTTCGACTGATAAATTCTACCTGCATACCGAGTAACCCGCCCTTTTCATTAATTTCAGCACGGGCGGTTTCAGCACCTTGGCTGAAGGTCGTAAAGGTATTGGACGGTTGGATCACACCAATTTTTAATGTCGTTT
>JAPPDN010000691.1 GCA_028824575.1 Candidatus Poribacteria bacterium
GGCAACCGACGCTGCCGCCCTGACTTTCATCTGTATCGGCGCACTCTTCACCGGCTTTCTCTGGTGGCTTCGGACAGTGTTCCCGTTCTGGCCCTTCCATCCCGCAGGTTATCTCGTCGCTGGCGAAAAATCGACGATCGGCAGACTCTGGTTCTCAATATTTCTCAGTTGGGGCATCAAAACAATATTGCTGAAAGTCGGTGGGATTCGTCTCTATCGCAAAGCCTATCCGCTCTTTCTGGGGCTAATCCTCGGTGAATTCATGATAGGCGGTATATGGGTACTCATTCGGCTCTTCACAGGAGTACAGATGTATTCATTTTATAGATAATAATAGTTGTCAGTTATCAGAGAAAATAGTTATCAGTCATCAGTTATCAGTTGTCAGTTACCCTCTTGTAGCAGCCGCTTTCCTGATAACCGCCACAAATCGGCTCTTAACTGACGACTGACAGATTTTTTCGCAGAAAAAATCGCTCTGATAACTGAAAACTACTGACAACTGATAACTATTCCAAGGAGACAAAACATGAAATTAGCAGTACTTTCCTATAGCCACCACGGACGCAGCATGGCACGCACCGCGAAGGAACTCGGACACGAGATTGTCGCGGTTATGGACAGCGAACCCAAACCTCGACAACAACTGATGGACGATTTTCAATGCCCCGGATTCGAGACAGCAGCCGAGTGCCTCGACACAAGCAAACCGGACGCTGTCCTCGTCGCTGGTAAACACATTGAAATGGGGGATCATGTACAGGCATGCGTAGATCGGCGTATCCCCTACCTTTTGGACAAACCGTTCGCAGATTGTGCCGACAGGCTCCGTCCTGCTGCTGAGGCATCCGAAAAACACGACGTATTCAGCGCGCTTGTGCTGCCTAACCGGGCAAGCCGAATCGTGAGTGTTGTTAAAGAGATGGTCGCTGATGGCAGCTTGGGAGACCTGACGTTATATAACAGCAGACTCAACAACGGTCCCCCATCTCGTTACGATCCGACGCCTTCTTATTGGCACAACAATCCGAGCATATCCGGTGGCGGATGCTGGGCAGTGGAGTCAGCACACGGTATTGATACATTCCTCCAGTTCGTCGGGGACGAACCCATTACAGTCGTCGGTGCGGTCATGTCGGACGCCATGTATAGTCGCGGTGTCGAGGATAGCGGTATCGGTGTGCTACGCACGGAGAGCGGCATCACCGGTATTATTGAATCCGGTTACAACTACCCGTCCGGCACACGCGGGGGCGATCATTTCTTCCGATTCATAGGAACGAAGGCATCCGTATTTGAGCAATACGGTCGCAACGGTGAACCCTTGATTGAAGTGCATACAACGGAAGGCGTGCAATTCAGCGAAGACATCTCACACGGTGCGCGGATACAGGGGATAATGGGCAGCGCGTTTGACGCAATCCGCAACGGCGACACCTTCGAGCCGACGGTTGCCGATGCAGTAAAGATACTTGAGATTCAGGATGCCGTCTACGCACACGCCCGACAAGGCACGGCAACACACGGACCACATCCAATGGGTTAATACCGTTTCTGAAGTGTGGTAGGATCCCGTCACGCAGTAAATACAAGCGTTATATAGGAGTCCTTGTTTCAAGGAAAGGGAATTTCCAAATTTTTACAAATTTTCCTCACTAAGAACTTATTCAATTCCCGGTGCCTTGGTACAGGCGCGACACGCCGTGTTTGGCGATTAACATAAATAGTATGGTTGCCACCCTCTCGAAAAAATTCGCAACCATTTTTTTCAAGATGGCGAACGAACTCGCGCCTTTTCATAAATGCACAGAAATAGGCTCACGAATGACATCTTGTAACTCCGCGATATCTTCTTCAGCAAGGGCGCGATTCGCCGCAAGGGTCAATTCAATTGCCTCTCGGAGATTTGCCCTCGTCTCTTCAAGCGTTTTACCTTGTGTATTCGCACCGGGCAATTCTTCGACAAATCCGATGTAACCCTCTGGGACTTTTTTGAAAACTGCGTTAAATTTCATCCCCGACCTCTCCTTTCATAGCACTGTATCATGACTCATACGCTATTGACTTGATTCGTATTATTTGCGTTGCCGAGGGCACGGGTGGGCATAAGACCCTGCCCTATGACTTACGGTAATTTGTATTATACTTGATACTTAGATTAAAATGCAATTTTTTTACAATTTCTGTTGACAAGGCAGCATAACTAACGTATACTTTTTGGTACACGCGCGGGGATAGTTGTTTACAGTTAACGACAAAGGAGATCAAATATGCCGAATCTAAATGTTTCACAAACCCTCGCTTGCACTATTGCTGCAGGCCTCGCGTTAGTACCTGCGTTAAATGGAAATGCTGCAGACAGCGATACCATTATTGCACCGGGCGCGGAACTTAAAGAGTTGTTCAACGACGCACATTTCACAGAAGGACCCACCGTCGCCCCAGATGGCACAGTCTATTTCAGCGACATCACCTTCACAGACCAGACGGATATGCAAGCCGGACATATCATGAGATACAACCCGGAAACCGGAGAAACAACCGTTTTCCGTTCTCCGAGTGGGATGTCCAACGGTATGGAGTTTGACGCACAAGGTCGCTTGGTTGTTGCAGAAGGTGCTGATTTCGGGGGACGTAGGATTACCCGAACAGACATGGAGACTGGTAAAACTGAGATTATCGCCGGTCTCTATAACGGAAAACCTCTCAACTCACCGAACGATCTCGCAATTGACGAGCAAGGACGCATCTATTTCACGGATCCACGATACGCCGGACACGAACCCGTCGAACAACCCATTTTTGGAGTCTATCGCATTGATCCCGACGGTTCTGTCCATCTCGTTGTCACGGATGGCGGCAAACCGAACGGTGTAGCGGTCTCGCCGGACCAAAAGACTCTCTATGTCATCAGTCACGACAACGGCGCGATGGGGAGTAACCTCCCCGATGACATGGAACCACCTAAAGGACAGATGGCACTCCTCGCTTATGATCTCTCTCCGGAAGGCACGGCGACTTTCCGTAAGGTGCTTGTTGATTACGCACCACAGGACGGTCCAGACGGGATGGTCGTCGATGCAGAGGGCAATCTCTGGGTGGCAGTGCGCGATGAAACCCGACCCGGTGTTCGCGTTTACACACCTGACGGTGAAGAACTGGCATACGTCGAGACACCCGATAAACCCACCAATGTCGCATTTGGACACGGCAAAACAAGCAAGACACTCTACATCACAGCAGAACATTGCCTCTACAGCATCCAAACGACAAAAGAGGGGTATCGCCTACCACAGAAGTAGTGCTGCCTTAAACATCCGGATGAAGATCCTGCCACGGTGTCGCGCTTTCATAAGCTTGTCCAACCTGACACAACAACGGCTCTGTCAAATGTTTCCCGACAAACTGAATACTCAACGGGAGGCCTTCGCTATTCATGCCACACGGCACAGATAGCGTCGGCGCGCCGTTGTAGTTGAACGGCACGGTGAACCGCTGGAACTTCGGTTCCCGGTCCCGGGGGTCATACGGTCCGTATAATACCTCTGGCGTGACAACGTGTGGGGGAGCGGACATCGAC
>JAPPDN010000339.1 GCA_028824575.1 Candidatus Poribacteria bacterium
GTATAAGTCGCGTCTTGACCTCGTTTGGTATCGGATTCTTAGCGAAAACAATAACACAAGTTTTCACTGATAAATTCCTTATTTTCGTGGTTTTATTCCTATAGTGGTGATAATGTTCCCTTTCTACAGATGGAGTGCTTGACGTAGACGCGACAGCAATCTCCCCGCAAAGTGTTTTTGCGGTGGATTTTCTGGCTCCTCCAGTGTCTGAATATAGAGATCCACCACACCCTCAAAGGCAACGCGTAGTTCTTCGTCTGTGTTCCCGTGGAAACAAATGATATCATTAATACCGACGACATCACCGACGAAAAAACCATCTTCGTCACTATAGTGGATTTCAGCGGTGTATCCTTTATACGTCATTGTTTTCATGGTGTTATTCCTACTTCTTCTAAGAAATTTCGCGCACGTCTGATTTGGTAACGGTGTGCTTCTTTTTGGGGATGAGGGATGTGAAATGTAACCCTTTTTCCATTCAGCTGAAAGACTATACCAGATCCTTTTCTTTCCTTTTTTGTGGCACCAAGTGCTATGAAAAGGGTTTCAATACGCCTCCACGGCAACGTGGCAGGAGTCTGTGTGCTAAAAACAGCCTCCAATGTCCTTTGATGTTTTTTGTTTAAGCGTGCGTTCATATTAATACCGTGGGTATGCTTTAACGCTTAACTCTACCATATACCCGTTGAAGTGTCAACTTAAAAATTCCAGTTCATCTACCACTTTAATACCAGACCCGATACACAGGTATCTCAAAGATAGCAGCTACTAAGCTCCAGAACGTTCCGATCAGAAAATCGCCCAAAATCACGCCAACAAAAAATGGGGCTGCCTTCCGATAGGTTCGCAACCCGCCGAATTTGAGTAAGACCGCCTTGATGAACCAGCCGACATACACCGCGCTCCAGACCCACACCATTCCTGCGGATAAACCGAGCGCGTAGCCCGCTGGATGAAAAGGAAACCAAATAAACTGCCTTCTCAGAAACATGAGTCCTAAAGTGAACAACGAGGCAAACGCCGTGAAACTTAATCCAGTACTGTCCGGCGCGTGTGGCTGTTGCAACCACGGCAGCAGCAGGCGTTCAAAAGTTTCAAAACCGATACCGATAATGTATCCCTCCGTCCGAACCGCACCGTGTTGATATATGAGATGCAAATACGCCCAAAACGAGACAGGCGTAGCAACTAATAGCGCGATGATCATAGCAATCGCCATCTTTTTCTGAGAAAGCCGTGCGCGTTCCGCGATTTTGAACCCCTCTAACTGACTCGGCATCGGGTGTGAAACGTTATCCCGAACATACGGATACAAAAAAGACAGAAGTGTCAAGTTCGCTGCGCCGATCCGTCGTACGCCTAAAACGGAGACGAGCATCAGTTGTGGATGCGTCCAAATCACCTCATGGTAAGGCACACCGACCGCCGCCCGCGCGTATGTTATGGCGATGGACATGAGGAAGTAGAGGCATAGGAAAGCGAGAAGAATTCCGACAGACATACCCGCTTGCTGGAAAATGAAAACGAGAATCGTTATGCCTATCAAGATACCGAGCAGCGCAGTGCGATATTGAAACGGTTCGCTTGTGGAAGTTGGAGGCTTCAACGCCATCGTAAACACCGTTTTAAGGTGCGGACGGCTTACCCATAAGATGAGAATTCCGAGCGTCAACCACGCGCCAATGCCTTGTTGATTGTAGTAAGGAAAACCCGGTAGCGATTTCCAGCCGCCAATGCTCCCCAAAATCAACTGGAATTTTGTAAATAGGAAAAAGAACCAGACCGAAAACGAGAGTTCAAGCGGGACAAAGAAGGTCAAGCCGATAACCCACGGATAGAAGAAGAGCGGCAACCAGCCGATAGCACTCCAAGGTTTCGACGTAAAAATTTTTGCCCCGAAGTCGGGGATTTTGAGCGGCACACCCGGCACAAAAGGATAGAGGAAATGGAGACCGTTGAGGAGTTCTACCGCCGCACAGATGCCGAATCCAAGCCATAACAATCTTCTTGAGAAAAACCGCGGGGTGGTCATCTCTATTGGGAGTTGTGCAATCGGGTAACTCAACCGTTCCCGTTCACTCCACTGCAAACGCTGAATGCTATTGAAGCACATCAAGATGAAGAAGAGGACAAACGTAACAAACGACCATAGCAGCGTGGGACCTATCCATGCGGATAAGTGTTTCGCTGTGTATAAACTCGAATTGCCCTCAAAGAAACCGGTGAGCGCGCTTTTATCTTGAATTGTGAACCACGGTGGAATATATCTATGGAAAAGTGCCGCGTATTCGTTTTCAAAGGTGGCGAACCAGAACGGATGCGCGAGAATCCCCAAGATAAAGTCCATCGGATTATGCCCAGAGACAAGGCAGAGCATAACCAGCATCTGATAGACGATGAGAAGTTGCGCGCGGTTCAAGGCGAGTTGTGGATGGAACCGTTTTAGCAGTGTATTGAGTAATACCAGCAGAAAGAGGTTGACAATTGGGGTAATAAACAGGGAGGCATAGGCGGGGTTCAAGGAATGGTGAATACCACTAACCAGCGCAATCCAATACGCATTGACCAGAATCAGTGCTGTACCGATGGCAAGCGGAAGCAGGAGCGAAGTCGTTTCAGTCCCAATTTGAGGTTGTTGTCTTTTTTCTGACATGACTGACTTCAGCACAAACACTATCTCTGAAGAATTGTGATATGCATTGTTTTGGATCTTATTGGTCTATTTGATGATTGTCATGTACATTTTGATGGCAAGACCGGCATAAAGACACAAGATCACTAGGAATTTCATGCCCGACGCGTGCGTACGTTTTGTGGTGCACTTCCGTTGCTTTTGCACCACAGATGCACAACTCATTATCCCGGGTCAGGACAGATTTGCGCAATCTTTGCCACCTATCTGACTTCAGGTATTCGTGGTAGTCAAACCTTCCTTTTGTGTGAGTGGTCAGGACATTATCTGCATCCGTATGCCACAACAGAACTGTTCCATCTTTACATCCACCGGCGAGTGTTGATCCATCAGGACTAAACACCAAAGACGTGATATAATCTGGACCGGTGAAGGTAGATTTACAGTTACCAGTATGGTAGTCCCACAGATGAATTGTGTCGTCGCTGAACGAAGCAAGCGTGAGGCCGTTAGGACTGAACGCTAAGGAAGTAGCACTACCTAAGGCGGAGGTGTCAGTGTAAGAGTGAGGAGGGGGCGTAGGGTAAGGGTATAAAACGGAGGAAGGATAATGTGTAAAAGTGAATTTGCAGCTACCGGTGTTCGCCTCCCATAAGGCAACAGAGTCACCGTTTATCCTACCAGCTAACATCTGTCCATCTGGACTGAATCCCAAGAAGAAGTCAGCATGGAGATTGAATTTGTGCCTGCCGGTACGGGTGTCCCATACATCAATGTAAGAGTATATGGACTCGTATGTTTCACCGTCGGATTCCGAAAAAATGAACTGACCTGTCCCTACCCAACTTGCACAAGCGAGCGTTGAGCCATCAGGACTAAAAACCATGGATTTAATTTTTTTCGCCTTCACTGGGAGAGGATTTTGTGGTTTGCCTGTATGTGCATCC
>JAPPDN010000489.1 GCA_028824575.1 Candidatus Poribacteria bacterium
ACATTATCAAGTCGTCCTTTGCCGGGCGGAGGGTATGATACGGAGCGAACCGAATTTGGCGAATGGGTTTTTCAGTTGAAATATCGCCATGATAGGACGAACATTCAACCCATAGCAGAGGTTGCTGCCAATTTTATTAAAGAGAAATTTGCTGTTGATGGACACCTGATCCTCCCATATCTGAAGGCGATTCTTCCTATTCCACCATCAGATCAAAATAGAGATTTTCAGCCTGTTACTGAAGTCGCACAAGAAATAGGGAAATTCCTAAGTGTGCCGGTACGTACAGATTATCTGACGAAAGTAAAACGGACGGCCCCTCTTAAGAATTTGCCAGATGTAAAAAGTAAGAGCGAACAACTCAGCGGAGCGTTTGTTGTCCGATCCGAAGATTTAAAGGATCAATGTGTTTTGTTAGTTGATGACCTCTATGACTCAGGAACAACTTTGACAGAGGTATCCAAAGTTCTCTACGAACAGGGTGGTGTTCAACATGTGCTTGTTCTAACACTGACTCGAACACGGACAGGCGGCAATTAAAGATACGAATTGCAGCGTTACTAAAACTGACCAAATAAGGACAGGAAGATGAACATTAATAGAGATTATTTCTGGTTTCGGCTTTTTAAGACACGAGGCATAGGGCCCAAACTGCTGGTATCCGTTGCTAAAACATTAGAGGCAGAAAACCTAAACCCAGAAATGCTGCCGCGCAGCCAAAGCGATCTCTCGGCAAAGTTTCCAAAATTAGCGAAAATTCTTAATGGAAAAATCCGGGCAGAAGAGAGAGAAAAGGTGACTACGGCTTACGAGCAACTCAAAAAGCAGGGAATTGATATTATTTATCCCGGTCACCCAGATTTTCCGCCACATCTCCTTGAAATTTCACCGATTCTGTTTGTTAAGGGACAACAAAAACGACTCATGTCAGATAGTGTCTCAATCGTAGGTGCACGGAACGTATCGGATAAAGGGATTCGTATTGCAAGAAAACTTGCTGGTGATCTTGCGCGCGAAGGCATAAACGTTGTCTCTGGATATGCTAAAGGTGTTGACTCAGAGGCGCATTTAGGTGCCTTAGAGGCAGAAGGAACAACGACGCTCGTACTTCCCAACGGCATCAATCAACTACGTCAGAAAAACGCATTTAAAAAATTCAATTGGGACCGAGATGTCCTCGCGGTTTCACAGTTTGACCCAGATACCAAATGGATTGCACGCAACGCAATGGTACGAAACAAACTTGTGTGTGCCCTCTCTAAAGCAGTTGTTGTCATTGAATCGGGACCTGAACGGGATACACAAGGCAAAATGAGCGGGACTTTCAACGCTGCGAAAACGGCTCTCAGTATGGGTTTACTGCTTTTTGTACTCAACCCCAATTGCCTTGATAATGCTCCGGAAGGGAACGCCGCGCTGATTGCGTTAGGGGGTCATAGCCTTAATCCTGCCAATGGTGCAAAGGAAATTGTTGAACGTGCCTTTGTCAAAACAGCGGAGCCTATTCCAATCCCAAATCAGAATTCGGCTGAGCAAATACCACTTTTCTGAAACTGAAAGATTTTTCGCAGAAAAATCGTACTCACAACTGATAACTGTTAACTATTTGAAAGGAAATAGTAATGTCAACAACTTCTACAAGTACGCAACAACACCGAGAAATGGCAACCGAAGAAGGACCTGTTGCTGTCGCGATCGTTACCGTCAGTGACACCCGCACGCCGGAAACAGACAAAAACGCTGCATTCCTACGCGAGCAACTCGCTGCAGACGGGAACAGCGTCGCCGCCTACGAAATCATAAAAGACGAACCCGACCAAGTCGCCGCAGTATTAGATCAAATGGCAGAAAGCGACGCACAGGTTATCCTATTCAACGGCGGTACCGGCATCGCACCACGCGACACGACGTTTGATATTCTGAATCGCAAGTTGGAAAAGACGCTCCCCGATTTTGGGGAACTCTTTCGGATGTTCAGTTATGATCAGGTCGGTGCAGCGGCGATGCTATCGCGCGCAACGGCGGGGGTCTATCGCGGGAAGGTCGTTATCTCTACACCCGGATCAACGGCAGCTGTGCAACTCGCATGGGAAAAATTGATCGGGCCCGAATTACAACATCTCGCGTGGGAAGTCGGACGGTAAAATAGTTGTCAGTTGTCAGTACGATTTTTTCTGCGAAAAAATCTTTCAGTTGTCAGTAAAGAGACCTTTTGAATTGTCCCAATCCTCTTTTAACTGATAACTGATAACTGATAACTATTCCCTCTGATAACTGACAACTGATGACTGACAACTACTCTGCTGATAGCCAATTACAAAACCTCGCGCGTAAAGGTATATATATGCCGCAACCACGATGCGTAATAAAACCCGTTCGCATAACAGAAATAGAGCAGTTTCAACCCAATAATACTGATTAAACAAGCAGTCAACACCGCAAGAAGCCCAAAATCCCACGCCCCCATCTTCAGGGACCGTAGCGAAGTACGCTGCCCTGCCGTCTCCGGTGAGAACCCTCGACTCTCAACAGACTCACCAAGGTGCGTCGCGTGCCGAATATTCCCCGCCAAAATAGGACGGAAACTATTGATCACACCGCGGCACGTAGCGAGTAGATTGAGCCGAAAATAGCGGAACCCTCTTAACCGTTGTGATCGAAACACAGCCGATGCTTCATTCGCGACGACTGGAATAAAATGCAATGCTGTCGTCACCATAAAGGCGAGCGTTGCCGGTACACGTAACTGCGCCAACGCGAGGAGCAGGTCCCGGGGTTGCGTCGTCCAAACGATGAAACACCCGATGGCGAGCGTCGTGTTGAAACGGAGCGATTGGATAACCCCGTGAAACAACCCCTCCCGATAGACCCGAATCCCGCCTGTCATCTTTCCAATGAGCGGAAATTCCGGTGGCACGAGCGTAAATAGCGCGGTGCGCGGAAATTCGTTATAGAAGATCGCTTGGCTATAAATGAGTCCCCACGTTGTAAAAAAGAGGAAGGCGCAGAGCAAACCGATCTGCCGCCACGTCGGTCCCGATAGCGCGATCAAGGTGAGGCTACCGAGGAAACAGACGAGCAATGCCGTCGCGCTATCCAGTAGAATGACAAGACAGCCAGCGATAAGCATCGTCAGGATTTTTGTGCGGGGTTCAAGTATCGTATTGCGCATTGTCTAATTCTTTTTCCATCTAAAACTTCAGACAAGTATAGCAGATTTATGGCATGATTGGCAATCAAATGTTATGGTTTTCAGTTGTCATTAGAATCGGTTGTGTCAAAGAAATCGAGATTTGGAAATCCCTCTTACAGGAAAAGGGAAAGGGTCGGTAATGTTTGACAAGCACTTTCAACGGTGCTATAATTGTAAACAAGAGAATAGCCATTTAATTTGTGAATAATTAATAAGGATTGACTTTAAACTATGAAACTCAAGATTATCATTCACGAAGCTGAAGAGGGCGGGTATTGGGCGGAAGTGCCAGCAATTGAGGGCTGCGCCACGCAAGGTGAGACGTTTGAAGAGCTGCTTAAAAATATCTATGAAGCAGTCGAGGGGTGTTTATCCGTAGACGTT
>JAPPDN010000553.1 GCA_028824575.1 Candidatus Poribacteria bacterium
TCCAGCACCAATCGTTGCGATTACTGGGACAAAAGGCAAATCAACGACGACGCTTCTCACAGCGGCAATACTAAAGGCAGGAAACAAGTCCTTGAACATCTGTGTCGCTGGCAACATCGGTGTCCCATTAGCAGCGGAGGTTCAACAACTTACAAGCGAAGATGTCGTCGTTGTTGAGGCAAGCAGTTTTCAGTTGGAAAGTACCGTCACTTTTCATCCGACGGTTAGCGTGGTGCTTAACCTATCGCGTGATCACCTGGACCGACATAAAACGATGTCGGCGTATCGAGCCGCGAAACAGAAGATTTCTGATAATCAGACGAGTGCTGATTGGATAATTCTCAACGGTTCGGATGCGTCTGTTAAGGATTTTGGGGCATCAACAGCAGCAAAAAAAATCTATTTTTCGGACAAAGGTCCCCCTGAAGATTCGTCATTTTCAGGAGTATTTAGAGAGGGTTCGGGACTTTTTGCGCAATGGAATGGCACGCGTAAGAGGATATGTGATATTGCGGATATTCCACTTCCAGGGGCGCACAACTTACAGAACACCCTCGCTGCTGTTGCTGTAGGACTGATTTTTGGTGTGACAGCAACGCAAATTCAAGTAGCACTTCAGCAATTTGACCGGTCGCATCCTGCTTTATCGCATGCGTTTGAACCTGTAAAGACTTTGACGGGTGTTGAGTTCATAGACGATTCAAAGGCAACAAATGTGGCGGCAGTCCAAGCGGCCCTTGAATCAGTAAAAGACTCTCAAATTGTTCTAATAATGGGTGGCTACGACAAGGGTAATGACTATACACCGCTGCGTGAAATTGTTCGGACCCGCGTCAAAGCTGCCGTGATGCTTGGTGAATACACCGATCAAATTGAAAAAACGCTCGCCGATACAACAAAAATAATAAAAGCGAAAACGATGGCACAGGCGGTACAGATTGCCTATCAACTCGCGGTACCAGGAGATGTCGTTCTATTGTCGCCTGCGAATGCCAGTTTTGATATGTACACCGACTATAAGGCACGCGGCACCAATTTTAAAGCAGCGGTTGAAGCACTTCAACCACCTCATTAAAAAATTTTCAACAAATTAACCTGTAGGGTCGAGGTTACCTTGGGGAAACACCCAAGCAAAACCCTCTACGACGAACTTACTCTAAAATTCAAAGTGAACAAAGCATTAGGTTTTTAGGGTCAAAGTAACGCAGGAAGGAAAAGACACCACCATGCTACGTAACTACCAAAACTCTCCCCGTAGCAAGCGAAATTTCAAGTCTAAACGAAAAGCTAGACCTTGGTGGACAAATACGCGCACCTATTTCGCTGGCGCAGATTCACAGGAACAGGTAAAGGAACCGTTGTCTGGGCAGAACTCTGGGCGAATGGATACGGTGTTAATAGCCATTACCTTCTGCCTCATTGCCATAGGCATTTTGATGGTATACAGTTCACGTCAGCTCCTCTCCTCAAGGCACTATGGCGGCTATAGTTACCGTTACTTGCAAATACACATTATTGCCTGTACGATCGGTTTAGTTGGCATGTTCATGATTGCCTATGTGCCCTATAGGTTTTATGGGAAATACGCGAACCTCCTTTTGATACTTTCTTTTATAGGGTTATTACTGGTTTTCGTGCCGAGTTTAAGCGTGAGTGTACAAGGGGCGGAGGGCGGCAGATTTAAACGCTGGATCAATATAGGGTTGCCGATTAATTTTCAACCCGTTGAATTTGCGAAAATAGCGTTAGTTATTCACGTGGCGAATTTTATAAGTCGGAATCCAGAACGTATTAGAAGTTTTTTTAATGGAGTGCTTCCGAACATTCTAATTGTCGCTGCTGCTTTCGGTCTCGTGGTGAGTCAACCAGATTTCGGTTCGGCGTTCTTGCTGGTGGTAGCCGTCGGTATCGTATTATTTATCGGTGGTATGCGTATCTGGCATGTCCTGACGCTTGCCGGTGTAGGTGGCGGTCTTCTCAGCTTACTCGTGATTCGGGATCCGTATAGGTTGAAACGAATCATGGACTACTTTGCGATGTTAAGATCACCAGATGCTGCAAATTATCATCTAACGCGTTCGTTAGATGCCCTTGAAAGTGGTGGTTTCCTTGGGATGGGCATTGATAGTAGCCTCCAGAAAATCTCACGACTCCCGTATCCGCATACAGATTTTATCTTTGCTGTGTTGGGAGAGGAATTCGGGTTTGTGGGTGCTACAGCGGTGACGCTTATTTTTATGTTGTTTGCATGGCGAGGACTCCACATTGCCCGGCATGCGAATAATTTGTTTGGATCTTTGCTCGCTACCGGTATCACGACGATGATCGGTTTACAAGCGTTTATCAATATTGGGGTTGTGACAGGTTTGCTACCAACGAAAGGTATTACGTTGCCGTTTATCAGTTACGGTGGTTCGTCAATTGTCCTCAGTCTGGTGAGCGTTGGTATCCTGCTTAATATTTCGAGAGGCAACAATCGCGGGACAGACTAACATGAGATTAACCGATTTTGTGAAGATGGGCTTCTCAATGAGATCTTTTGGTGGGCTTAATCATGGCTATTTCTAAGCGTTACGATACAACTTTAGCAGGGACCGACAGGCCGGACGTAACGTCCCTTCAACAGGTAGAGACACACAAAAGGGTGGTTGTCGCAGGTGGAGGGACAGGCGGTCATATCTATCCAGCGATTGGCATTGCGCAGGCGTTAGAGCGCATGGATACCACAGTAGATATTGTGTTCATCGGTGGTGCAGACAGATTGGAATCCACACTGGTTCCTCAGCACGGTTTTCGCTTTCTCCCCATCTCAGTCGCAGGTTTTCCACGCCGTTTAACTTTACACTGGTTTCCAGTTATGTGGAAGGTTTTGCGTGGGCTTACCCAATCATTGCGGTATATGAAGGAACTGAAACCGGATGTTGTCATAGGAACAGGCGGATATGTTTCGGGCCCAGTGCTTTTAGCGGCTCTTCTTCGGAGGATCCCAATAGCTATTCAAGAACAGAATGCTTCTGCTGGCTTAACGAACGGTGTCTTGGCACGATGGGCAAAGGCGATCTATCTCGCTATGGAGTCAACTCGCGAGGGTCATACGTTTCGACATACTAAGCATGTAGAGGTGACCGGAAACCCGATCCGCCCAGCAATTACTGCCTTTCCGAAACGTGAGGAAACTTATCGGAAATTCGGGTTGTTGCCAGATCGGAAAACAATTTTTGTGATGGGTGGAAGTCAGGGTGCTCGTGCTATTAACGAAGCCGTTGTCGCTGCGCTGCCACACTTGGTGGGACTTGCCGAGCAGATCCAGATTGTCCATCAAACTGGCGCAGTTGAGGTGGCGGCGGTTCAAACCGAGTATGAAAAGGTTCTTGCATCCCACAAGGAATTCCTACACTGTGTGCGCCCTTTCTTCGATGCTGTTGAGGAAGTCTACAGCATCACAGACATCATGGTGTGCAGAGCAGGAGGGATGACTGTTGCCGAAGTTACTGCCTGTGGCATTCCGGCAATTTTTATACCTTTACCCTCACAGGCAGGAAATGATCAGGTGCTGAACGCGCAGAGTGTC
>JAPPDN010000272.1:0-271 GCA_028824575.1 Candidatus Poribacteria bacterium
TTGGCCAGTATCCCATCTGCCGCAATTGTGCGATAAGTTCTAAGATGCATGACTGATACCAAAAGTCGACGTGATATGCAACCTTTTTGTCTTTACAGTGTGTTATTACAGACAATATAGTAAATCCAAAAACCAACACGGTTTCGGCATTTTGCTGATTCAAACCCAGTAACATTCAAATGTATTGATCTGGGCCGAATTGCACATCCGAATCTTGGAGGGTATCATGAAGCAACGGAATTGGATAACCGCATTACTGAGTGGTCTGATA
>JAPPDN010000272.1:281-3567 GCA_028824575.1 Candidatus Poribacteria bacterium
GGCACGGCTTTTACTGAAACATCGCAGCCTATAATTCCCATGGAACAAGACATCACACAAGGGGCATTACGCGTTGAGGTTGACGAACAGATTGTCGAATGCCCACTAAAACACACCGATGTAAAGGCGAATATCGCAGGCTTCATTGCTCGCGTCACCGTAACCCAAACCTTTCATAATCCATACAACGAAAAAATTGAAGCCGTCTATGTCTTTCCGCTTCCTCATACTGCAGCAATAGACGATATGACGATGAGCGTTGGTGACCGTCGGATTGTCGGATTAATTAAACGCCGTGCTGAGGCGCAAGCCCTCTACCAAGAAGCAATCCGACAGGGAAAGACAGCGAGTCTACTGGAACAAGAACGTCCCAATATCTTTACACAGTCGGTGGGTAATATCCAACCAAACGATGAAGTTCGCATCGAAATCTCCTACGTTGATGTGCTGGATTACGATATGGGCACCTATGAATTCCACTTTCCGATGGTGGTAGGTCCGCGATATATTCCCGGCACTCCAATCTCCAAAATGCCCGATCTACCAGATGAATTACAGGGGAAAGTTGGCGAAACCGAAACACCTTTGGACGCTCCGCCGGACGGTGCTGACCCGTCAGGGACAGGCGTAGCACCAGACACAGATCGTGTGCCGGATGCGTCGCGTATCACACCGCCGGTGCTCAAGCCGGGGTACCGCACTGCCCACGACATCAGCCTCGCGGTAGCACTTGATGCGGGTGTGCCGATCCAGGATATTCAGATTGTTAACCACACGGCGGATGTGGATCGTGTTGATGCCTCTGGTGCTACTGCAGTGCTTTCACCCGCTGATTCGATACCGAACAAGGATTTTGTGATGAAATACGCCGTTGTCGGCGAAAAGCCGGAGATGGCAGTTTTAGCGCACTCCGATGAACCCGAACAAGGCTACTTCATGCTTATGATCCAGCCCAAACTTGATGCGGAACTTGCTGAAGCACCGCCCCGCGAAATCGTCTTTCTCGTTGACGTCTCAGGTTCAATGCGCGGAGAACCGACCCAAAAAGTGAAAGAGACGATGCACCATTTCCTCCGACGCACGAAACCGAACGACACCCTGCAAGTGATCACTTTCTCAAGCCACGCAGATAAACTTTTTGAAAAATCGGTGCCAGCGACCCAAGCAAACATTGAAGATGCCCTCAACTTCACACAACAGATACGAGGCGGCGGCGGAACGGAGATGCTCAACGCCATTAAGTTGGTACTCAACGAACCTGTTGACCCGGAACGAGTCCGCATCGTCGTCATGCTCACCGATGGCTATATCGGCAACGAAGCGGAAATCATCGCTGAGATTGACAGACGAGCAGGGGATCAGATCCGTTTCTCGGCTATCGGCATCGGTTCATCGCCGAACCGCTATCTGATTGACGGCGTGGCGAAACACGGCGGCGGAGTGGCAGACGTGATCGAACTTAACACCGACCCCGGAGCACTTGTCGCGCAGATCGCCGAGCGTATCCATCGTGCACAACTCGCCAAAATCCAGATTGATTGGAACGGACTCTCTGTCTATGAGACTTACCCGCGTCGCATTCCTGAACTTTGGGCGGGCCGCCCTGTCATCATGTTTGGACGCTATCGGGCAGGTGGCAGTAAAAAAATTGAACTCTCCGGCAGCGCAGAAGGGAAACCGCTGAAATATAAACTACATGTGACGCTGCCCGACGCGCAACCGGCACACGATGTTTTGTCAAAAGTGTGGGCGCGCAAAAAAATCGAAGACATTTCTGCGCAGCTATATTCTGATGATGCGTCAGAAATCATTGAGGAAATCACCAACATAGCACTCGCCCATCGATTGATGACGCAATACACAAGTTTCGTCGCTGTAGACGAGAATGACATGCAACCGATAGACCAAGAAGTGAAAGCTCCTCGGCAGGTTGTGGTGCCTGTCCCATTGCCAGAAGGCACCGATTACCAAGGATTCTACAATCAGAGCGCAAGGGTTGCCGCTTCCAGAATGGCAAGACACAGTGTACCCATAACCCCTTCTGCTCCAATGGCAAAGTATAATATTGTTGATAGAGGTTCAGCCGTTGAGGCGTTAGAGGAAGCAGAGGCAAACTTAGAAATGCCCTCCGAACCAAAGAGAACTCCTGTGCCATCGGCATTTTTAAGAGAATCTTTGACCGTACCGTCTTGGAGGCTTTTGGCAGGTGCAATTGAGGGTAAAGTTGACAAAGAAGCCCTCACGACGCTCCAAAAGACTTGGGAAGATCCGATACTCGAAGCAGTTATTACAAGCAGAAATCAGTATATTGCCATGCGATCGGCATGGTCTATTCGCACGGCAGCCCAAGCAGTTCCAACCGATGTGGAACTGACAGCACTCTCTGAACGTGCTCTCTCGAAGGTAACCAAGATCAAACTGCCGAAGTTGCAAGATAACTTGTCCGCTTATCTCAGTACATTGTATGCTGTACTGGCGCGTCAAGTGGATGCAGACAAAGATCTGGCGAAGTCGCTGTTGATGAAAATGGATAAAAACGCTTATACAAACATGAAAACAGCGCGTCTGATCGCTGAAGGCTTGCTTAAACCGTCTGCACGGAACGATAAGGCACTACAAGCAGCACTCTCAACACACGATATTTATGGCGATGATCTTCTGCTGCTGACCTGTCTCGTTGCCAAAAATCGGGGTGGGCAGCTGTGGCAGACCTTCCGTGCGGAATTTCCATATATAGCACGGCAAAGTCAATTGAACGGACATGTTGCAGTTATCATCAGTCGCCTTGAGGCCATGCGCGGGAACATTCAGTTTCCCCCAAAACCCTAAAAAAGTTTGTGATGTAATTTCGTTTTGATGGTATCCTTATATAGTAAAGTCCGAAATATGCGGACATTTGGTAAACGTTAATTCTTCAAAAACTCTCCTTCGCTGGCGGGGTTTGAAACCCCATCAATCTTTTGTGTCTAAGCAATTGTAGGCTTTACAAGGAGTTGCAACCATGAAAATCACAGGCTTTGAATATCGTACTATTTCCATCCCGTTCCTTCCAGCGATCCAAGAACATTCGGGCATGGAGTATCCGACAACGTTGGTCTGGGTACACACAGATGAAGGTCTGACAGGGTTGGGTGAAAGCAATTCTCTGCACAGCGATATTACGGATCAAGCTGAGAGCATCGCTGAAAGGTACGTCGGCAAAAACCTTTGGGATATTGACCTTTCGTCCGAATCATTCACCTTTCAGTCCGCCTTTTATGACTTAGCGAGACAGCCAATGGGTGTG
>JAPPDN010000602.1 GCA_028824575.1 Candidatus Poribacteria bacterium
TTTGTTCCGAACCGTGTTGGAACCGCATAAATCCTCTGCCCTACTATCAAGACGTTGTTCTGATAGCGGCAGTAGAGTTTATGACGAGTTTTAGATAATTGTGAATTTTACTATAAATCCGTGCCATCTGCTTCACCCGCGACAATTCGGGATTCAGACAACATCAGTGCGGTTACATGAAATTCATTGGGAGGCCCGTGCTGGTGTGAGTTCCCACAACAGCACTGTACCGTCGTGACTCCCGCTAATGACAGCCTTGCCATCAGAGGAAAACGCCACGCTATAAACCAAACTCGTATGTCCCGTAAATGTACGGATGAGGTCGCCAGTGTTCGTATCCCATAAACGCACCGTCTTATCAGCACTCCCACTAACGAGCGTCTCTCCATCCGGACTAAACGCTACGCTAAGGACCGGATCCGTGTGCTCCGTGAATGTGCGGAGGAGGGTGCCCGTATTCGCATTCCATAACCGGAGCGTATTGTCATGACTCCCGCTAACGATAGTCTCGCCATTGGGCGAAAATAATACGCTACGGACCGAATATGTATGCCCCCTGAGTATGCGGATAAAGTTGAGGGTGTTTGCATCCCATAATATGATCGTCTCGTCATCACTTCCGCTAACGATAGTCTGTCCATCCGGACTAAACGCTACGCTAAGGACCGAACCCGAATGCCCTGTGATTGTCCGGATAAGGGTACCCGTGGTCGTGTCCCATAAATGGAACATTGTGTCGCTACGCCCACTGCTAACGAGTGTCTCGCCATCGGGGGAAAACGATACACTATCAACCGCATAGGCATGCCCTCTGAATGTGCGGATAGGGTTGCCAGTGTTCGCATCCCATAGCCGGAGCGTCTTGTCCTCACTCCCACTAACGAGTGTCTCGCCATCGGGGGAAAACAATACGCTATTGACTGAATCTGTATGCGCTGTGAATGTGTGGACGAGGTTCCCCGTGTCTGCCTCCCATAAACGGAGCGTCTTGTCATCGCTCCCACTAACGAGTGTCCGTCCATCGGATGAAAACCCAACGCTCTTGACATGACCCGTATGCCCCTTGAATGTGTGGATGAGATCGCCCGTGCTCACATCCCATAGATAGATTGTATTGTACCAACTATTGCTAACAATAGTCTGTCCATCGGGTGAAAACGCTACACTCTCAACCGAACCCTTATGTACGAATGTGCGGAGGAGCTCGCCCGTGCTTGCATCCCATAAACGCATCGTATTATCCTCACTCCCGCTCACAATTCTCTCTCCATCCGAGCTAAACCTCACACACTTGATTGAACCCATATGTCCCATGGATGATACACCCCTGACTGGACCCATATGTCGCTTGAATTTGCGTATGAGATTGCCCGTATTCGCATCCCATAAATAGAGTCTCTTGTCATAACCCCCGCCAACGATAATCCGTCCATCAGGTGAAAACGCCACACTATTGATCCACCTCGTATATGCCGTGCGTGTGCGTATGAGGTCGCCCGTGTCCGCATCCCATAGCCGGATCCTACCGTCCGAACCTCCACTAACGAGCGTCTTTCCATTCGGAGAAAACGCTACGCTACTGACCAAATGCGCATGCCCTGGAGGTGTGCGGACGAGGCTGCCCGTGTTCGCATCCCATAAACGAATCATACCATTACTTTCGCTAACGATAGTTTTTCCATCGGGCGAAAACGCTACGCTGTTGACCTGATCCGTGTGTTCTGTGAGTGTTCGGATGAGGTCTCCCGTGCTCGCATCCCATAAACGCATCGTATTGTCCGAGTTTCCGCTAACGAGCGGCTTTCCATCCGGAGAAAACGCTACGCTATAGACCGAACTCGTATACCCTGTGAATGTGTGGATGATGTTGCCCGTGTTCACATCTCGTAAACGCACTGTATCCTTCAGAACGCCAGGATAGGTAGTTCGTCCCATCTTTGAATTTAATAAAAGGAGCGTATCGTCCTGACTGTGAGTAGCGATAGTGCGTCCATCGGGCGAAAACGCAACGCTATAGACCGAACGCATATCCTCCGTGAATGTGCGGATGAGGTCGCCCGTGGTGGCATCCCATAAACGCACCGCGTCGTCACCACCGCCACTAACAATACGCTCTCCATCGGGAGAAAACGCAACGCTATTGACCGAACTCAGATGCCCCTTGAGTGTGCGGATGAGGTCGCCCGTGTTCGCATCCCATAAATGCACCGTTGAAGGATTCCAACCTCCGCTAACAATAGTTTCTCCATCGGGAGAAAACGCAACGCTATAGATCGAACCTTTATGTCCTGTGAGTGTGCGGATGAGGTCGCCGGTGTTCGTATCCCATAAACGCACCGTCATGTCCTCACTCCCACTCACAATAGTTTTTCCATCGGGTGAAAACGCCACGCTACGGATCCAACTTTTATGTCCTGTGAGTGTGCGGATGAGGTCGCCGGTGTTCGTATCCCATAAACGCACCGTCATGTCCTCACTCCCGCTAACAATACGCTCTCCATCCGGACTAAGGGCTACGCTCTTGACCTCCTCCGCATGCCCTATAAATGTACGAATGGGATCGCCCGTGTTCGCATTCCATAACCGTACCGTCTTGTCCCCACTTCCGCTAACAATACGCTCTCCATCCGGACTAAAGGTCACGCTATTGACCACATCCGTATGTCCTACGAGCAGGTCAAGTGCTTTACCAGTCCCCACGTCATAAAGCCAAATACCGACACTACTCGCCACAGCAAGGCGGGTGCCATCGGGGGCGTAGGCAAGCACGGCATCTGCGATATCGTTTATCCAGCCTTTACCGAGACGCACCTTGGCACCTTCAGGTAGACCTAATTGCATATAACTCTCATACTCGGCGACGGTTTTCGGTAAGGACAGCGCTGAAATGAGAATAAATGCTAAAAAAATCGAAAACAACTTTGCTTTCATCGGAAGTCTCCACTTTTTAACGATGGACGTATCAAGAGAAGAAACCCTCTCTGAATCTACACAATTCTCAGGAGAAAGGTGGTAACTTAACGCAAATATTATAAAAATAATAAGCAAGAATCATACCAACGCAGAAATGCGAATAAAATGGACGGATAATTTGGGAAAATGTGTGTTATTCAACACAATAGGGAAGGGATATTCAGGGAACTGTATCAAATTGAAAACACATTGATACGGTTCATCAGCGGCATATTTGCTTTGTTAGAAAGGTTTAGTCAAACATCGCAGGGATACTCGGTGGTACGGGATGTTTCAACAGGTTCGCGGTATTCTAACAGATTACGGACTTCTGCTTCGACGCTTTGGCAACGATACATTTACTCATCTTCTTCGACAGGCGCAAAGACGAGTCCACAGCTGCTGCAGCGGTATCCGCTCTCTGGTTTCGATTCCACAACAGGGAAAAGCATACCACAACAGATAGGGCACGGTTCGTCGATTTCCATTTCGGCTTGTTCGATGTCACCGGAGCGGTTTTCAAATTCAACGATCACGAGTAGCCTCCTCTTGCTCAGCAACCGCAATGCGCGTATAGATGTCCTGCAAGGATATCTTGCAGCCGATTGAAATGA
>JAPPDN010000727.1 GCA_028824575.1 Candidatus Poribacteria bacterium
CACCAAATCTTGATCGACTCGCAGCGTCTGGCACCTATTTTGAGGGCGCGTACTGCCAAGTCCCGCTCTGCACGCCCTCCCGGATGTGTATGCTAACTGGACAATACGCACATCGATGCTCAGCATGGGATAACGGATCCATCTTGTTCCCAGAACATCTCACAATGCCCGCACATTTCGCACAGCACGGCTACGCAACCGCACTTGTCGGGAAGATGCACTTCGGTGGTAAAGAGCAGAATAACGGCTTCCAGTCCCGTCCCTACGGTGACCTGCGCGGCTATGCCGGACACCAAACAGATCCATTGGATCCGCCATCTCGCATACGACAACGAACGCGACTCGCAGGTGTCACAGAAATCCCGACCAGTCTTCTGCAAGAGCGGGTTATTAACGAAGAGACGCTTGAATACTTAAGGTCCCAACCATCAGAACAACCATGGTTCCTGCTCGCAAGCTACAGCCGTCCACATTTCCCGCTCACGGCACCCAAACGACTTCTTGATAAATATTGGCCCGATAATGTGGACATGCCCAACGTTCCCGAAGGACACTTAGAACAGACACATCCCTTCGCGAAGGGCTTGCGAGATAATTTCAACACGGAGGAGATTCCGTACGAAGAAGCCCGAAAAGCCAGAGCTGCTTACTACGCCTGTTGCGAATTCCTTGACGAGACCCTTGGCGATCTGCTCACACTTCTGGAACGTGACGGATTTTTAGATAATACCATCATCGTCTATACCACAGACCACGGTGAGATGGCAGGCGAACACGGGCAGTGGTGGAAATCCAGTTACTACGAAGCAGCAGCGCGAGTGCCCTTGATCGTATGGGATAGGCAGCTGCAGCAATCACACGGCGCGCGCGTAACAGCACCTGTCGAGTTAAACGATCTCTTCCCAACATTATGTGCAAGAACAGGCATTCCTATTCCTAAAGGTTTGGATGGCGATGACCTAACGAATCTTATGTCCGGTGACACTGACAGTTGGCGCGACACTGCTATCACCGAATACTGGGCAAACCAGACCACGGGACCGATGCGTATGCTCCGAACCCCTCGCTATAAGTATGTCGCCTTCCCTGAAGATGAATCCATTCTCTTCGATTTGGAGACAGACCCAGATGAATTTGAAAACCTCACAGGACAAGCGGCATATAGGGAGTTAGAGGCATCCTTGCATGAACAACTCATGGGAGGATTTTCATGGGAATCTGTTGCCGAGCAAAAGGCATCTGATAGGACGCGAAGCAGAGATTTCAAGGAACCTTGGGGCAAAGGCACACCGAATCAGTATACATTACCTGACGGTCGTGTCGTTGATGCCGAGACCTGTCTCTATCGTCCTTCGGTTAGAGAAGAAGGTTAGAGGAACGTTTAAACCGAATCTAACACTGGGGGACACATACACGCTTGGCTGCTAATACTTTTAAGGACAATTTTGGGGAAAACAGTAGGTCGAATTCAAAAATTCGGTTTTCTGCTATCGGGGTAGGGCTGCTTTTAGTGGGTGCAATGTGCGCAATTACACCCTACAACAACTATTTCCTACAAAACACCAAAATTGCAGGCAATCATCTCCCAGTCGGTTCAATCTTCGGACTTCTCATTCTGGTGTTTCTCGTCAATCTGCCGTTGCGAAAGTTCATGCGGCGCGGGCGTTTTGCCTTCTCCGCACTCGAATTGACGGTTATTTGGATGATGTTGATCGTGGCAGTAGGTATTCCGTCAATGGGGTTGCTGCAATTTCTACTGCCGTCCCTTGTAGCAGTGCGATACTTCGCAACGACGGAAAACGATTGGTCGGAAACGCTACACCCGCATATCCCTGAGTGGCTTGTTGTCACGGATACGCGGGCTGTGACTGACTTTTATGAAGGCATCTCCCCTGGTGAAAGTGTCCCGTGGATGATCTGGCTCAAGCCATTGCTCATCTGGGGGCTTTTCGTCCTCGTCTTCTATTTCACAACGCTCTGCCTCTCGGCAATCCTCCGAAAGCAGTGGGTAGAACGTGAGCGGTTTTCGTTTCCGCTCATTCAGATTCCGATACAACTCGCTGCGGAACCCGCACGCGGTACACTTCTCAACACCTTTTTCAAAAGCCGACTCCTTTGGGCAGGGATGGCACTGCCTGTGGTGTTGCACCTTATCAACGGATTGCACGCGCATTTTCCAAAGGTGCCAGAAATTCCACTTATTTATAATATCTACACCGTCTTTACTGAAAAACCGTGGCATACACTCGGATGGTGGCCCGCGATGCGGTTCGTCATCTATTTTTCAGTTATCGGGATCGCCTCTTTACTGACACTTGAGGTCTCATTCAGTCTCTGGTTCTTCTACCTCTTTTTTAAACTCCAATATATCATCATGAATGCGATGGGACTGAACATCGGTCCGTGGATTAGCTGTAGCCGTCAAGTGATGGGAGGGTATCTCGTCTTTGTCCCTGCTGTTTTCTGGATCGGGCGTGAACATATTGCAACAATCTTTAGGAAAACCTTCGGTCTCGGGCACGCGAGGACAACCTCCACTACTTTGGCGCGGCAACCGATAGACGATGCCAACGAACCTGTTTCGTATCGTATCGCACTGCTCGGCTTTCTTTTCGGGTTCGTCACCTTAGTGATATTTTTCGCTGTGGCAGGCATAACGACATGGGTTGCGGTCGTGACGTTGCTCTCTATCTTTATCACCTCTATTGTCCTGTCTTGGATGGTCGTTAACGGCGGATTGTTGCTCGTGCAGGCTCCTTTTTTCCCTTCAGAATATATTGATATTACTTTGGGTTCCAACGCATTAGGGCATAAGAGCCTTGCAATCCTGAGCTTCCAACGCACCTTCCTGCGCGATTGGGGCGAGTTTATGATGCCGAACTTCCTGCACAGTTTCAAGGCAGCCGATGAGGTGAAACTCGCACGCCGACGCGTTGTGCCGATTTTGGGTATCGCGATTGTCGTTGCAATTCTCGTTTCTGTTTATGCCTCATTGACGCTGATTTACGGCAAGGGCGCGCTATTTTTACAGAGTTGGTCCTTCGTCGTCGCACCGCGTAACTATTTTCAACGGATGAACAGTCTCATCCAATTTCCTATTGAGACGAAGTGGGGCGAGGTCTACAGTATGATTGCCGGCGCTGGGTTTACAGGCTTCATGCTCTGGATGCGACAGAACTTCGTCTGGTGGTCCCTGCATCCGATCGGTTATCTTCTCGGTGCGACGTATCCGCCATTCCACCTCTGGTCGTCTATTCTAATCGGATGGTTCATTAAATACATGGCACTGAAGTTCGGTGGTGCCACAACCTACCGAAAGATTCGACCAATCGCGTTCGGCTTGATCTTCGGTGAATATGTGATGGTAGCGTTATGGATGATTGTCGGGATGTTTACAGGCATCGGTTATTTCGCACTACCATCGTAAAACGCGGATACCCGCAAACGGCATCATAAGTGTCAATTTTAACTCAATTTGCTACTAACAGATTTTCGACCTTTCAACAGCACTTTTCAAGTATTTTCCTCACCCCGTAGGGATGGTATGTCTATAGAAACGATGTAT
>JAPPDN010000166.1 GCA_028824575.1 Candidatus Poribacteria bacterium
AATAAGGCCATATTGCGCTGAAGTTGTCGAAAAGACATAGTAGATTGCATCAATTTTACTTTGACAGATTTCATTAGATGTGCTATGGTATTAATACATCTTAGAAGGAGGAAGACCTTTCTTTCCGCGAATAAGAGCTCCGTCAGTCTTTGTGGGGTGCGGGAAGCCTTGGTTATTATCGTTTTATGCAGGTTGCAGCAATGTTTGGTGATCAAAAAGGTGGCGTAGTTGACAAACCGGATCCACGTGCCGGAGGAGATGTCGTCGTCGTCAAAATCCATGCCGTTCCGATGTGTACGGAGTATAAAGGGTTCATACATGGTGGCACCGGCGAGCACTTCGGTCATGAAGCTGCAGGTGAAGTCGTAGAAGTTGCACAACCCGGACGTGTCCAGGTAGGGGACCGTGTCGTGGTACAACCGCAGAACGCTTGTGGCAAGTGTGCGATGTGTGCTATGGGTGAACACATTCACTGTACGAGCGGACGGAACATTCGAGAACTCATTGGGACAGACCCCGCTTCGGCGACTTATGCACAGTATATGCACAAAATGGAAGATCTGTTATCGCCGATTCCAGACGGTGTCAGTTATGAACACGCTGGAATGGCATGCTGTGGACTCGGACCGACATTTGGCGCGATGGAGCAGATGCAAGTCAATTCATTGGATACGGTCATGGTTACTGGCTTAGGTCCTGTTGGATTAGGTGGTATTATCAATGCCCACTATCGCGGCGCGCGCGTCGTTGGCGTAGAAAGCCATCCGTATCGTGCCGAACTCGCGAGAAAGTTGGGCGCAGATATCGTCTTCGATCCAACTGATGAAGATATTCTCGATCAAATTCGAGATTTTACAGACGGGGTTGGGATCGACAAAGCTATGGACTGCTCAGGCGCATCTGCAGCGCACCGGTTAATGGTAGACGCAGCCCGAAGAAAGGGACAAGTCACGTTCATCGGTGAAGGTGGCGAATTTCCGCTTGCAGCGAGCCGAGACATGATTCGGAAAGGCTTAGTCCTACGCGGAAATTGGCACTATAACCTCGGTGTCTATCCGAAATTAATGCAGGTTATCCAAAATTCACCCGAACAGATAGACACATTCATCACACACACCTTCCCGATGCGTGATGTCCAGGAGGCGTGGGAACTTCAGGCGACCGGGGAATGTGGTAAAGTCGTGCTGCATCCGTGGGATTAGTCGATTCTCAGACGGTTGCGTCTTGGAGACGGCGGAGTTTGAGAACGAAGGAGTCCTCGTCTAATACTACTATATCGTAAGAGATCGCTTCCCCTTGGGGAACATCGGATTTTAATTTGATGCCGTCCGACAAACCGAGGGGAAGTAGGTTCTCTTCGCGTGCAATGTCCGCTTTCTCAATCAATCCATTGACACTATACCCACCGCTTCCATCGAGTATCTCTCCCGCTTTCAGGTCACGTTTGGCAACGGTGATAACGTCAGCGACGGGTGTTGGGAGTGGTGTCCCTGTCGGTTGCCTATAAAGGGCAGCTTTCGCAATCGAAATCGGTGCTTCAACAGCCACAAGGTGGTACGGACGGTAGAGGAGATAGTTCTTGCCATCACCCCCCGAATGCAGGTTATAACCGGCAAGGTCTTCTTGCGTGAAAGGATGCTCAGTCCGAATAACAACGAATACACCCATTCGTAGTGGATTGTCCAGCATCGTCTTGCCATCCGTGGCAATACTATTTGCAAGCTCAACGACACCGTGGCGGCTCAAAATGCCGCCTTCTTCTTTTAAACTGAAGACCTCGGCGATGTCCGAAGTGTTGACTGAAGGTTCGTGCATGCCGCGAACATCTGGCGGCAGACCTGCCATGTTTGCCAAGGAGGTCATCTCAATCTGTGCCTTCGACCCATCTCGGAACGAGTTGAACATCTTAAAGTTAATCGTGCGTCGCTCAATCAACTCTTCGCTGAACCCGAATCGTTGCGGAACAGTGTCTGGTATCCCCGCGCGATCATCATCATAAAACACCGTACCTCTCCCCGCAGCAACAATCTCAAAACCGAGGGTTTTTGCCCACTCGACCATATTCATTGTTACACCGGGTTGATCACCGTCAACGAGTGTATAGACGACACCCGCGTTGTCTGCCAAGCGTCTCAGGAACGGGCCTACGGTGACATCCGTTTCAACGTTGACCATCACGAGATGTTTCTTGTGCATTAGGGTGTGGTACGCCATTTGCGCGCCAACTTCTGGAATGCCCGTTGCTTCCACAACCACATCAATCAGATCAGACTGAATAATGTGCAGCCCGTCTTCGGTAACTGCGCGTTTACCGCTACGGATGGCATCGTTCATCGCGTTGGCGTTCCGAACATGCGAAATCGCGTCGGTCGGGATATGACTGACTGTATACGCGCCTATAGCATGTTTCAGATTGATGTCGGCAATCGCGCTCGCGACCATGCCGCGCATCTGTGAAAGCTGCGCAACCAGTCCAGCACCGAACTTTCCGGCACCGATAATACCGACACGAATTGGGTTATTTTCCGCTGCGCGTTCAGCGAGTTGTCTACTGAACATACAAGGTTCCTTTGATTCAGAATGCTATTCAAGTGAGACTTCCATGGATTCTCTCATATTCTGCTCGTGTGATTTCAAAGTCTAACATCTTTCCGCCATCTGCTTCTCGTGAAACAGTGAGTCCAAGAGATCGCCACAATGCTTGTGAACGGACATTGTCCACAGGAACGTCCACTGGACAGAACCGATCTATTGCCAGTTTTTCAAAGGCATGCGCCATCAAACATCGGACGACCTCTTTGCCGTAGCCTTTACCCCACAGTGTTTTGTCCCAAATCCCGATGGGTAAACGCATCACTTTTTCGCCCTCAATTTTCGCACGTTCCAAATTCATCCACTGCAAACATACCTCGCCAATGGCGCGTCCACTCGCTTTTTCCACGATTGCGAACAGAAATCCGCTATCCCTCATGAATTTACCGGCTTTTTTAAGATATTCCTTTGTGATGGGTACCTCAGGCGGAGATTCCTCAACCGCGTTTAGAAATTCGGGATCTCTGTAGAAAGGGACAGCAGTATCAAAATCGGCGTCCTTAAAGGGTCGCAGTTTCAGGCGTTCGGTCTCCAAGTGAATATTATGGCACGCAAAGTTTCCTGTTTGGATCATATTTATAAATTTCCTTTAAGCTTTAGAAGTATACTTCGCCAGAGTCGTTCAGTGCTTCCATGATTCCGATTTTCCAACAGCAAACGCTTTCTCGTAGGAGCAACCGCCTGGTCGCGACGCTTTAGTGGCCTCCTCAACCAAGGTAGGTTCGCTTTGGCCGGGGGTCGAGTAGGATCTGTGGACGGGTTCTCTCTCCGATTCCTCCGGGCATCTTCCTATGGGAGTGCCCTTTTTGCTGACTGTTGAAAACTGAAAGTCTCTGTGTGCTTCGTTTTGATACCCACAGTTATAATTGAATACGAGGTATCAAAACCGAATGCGCGTACGATATTCGGCGGATTGATTGAGGTTGAAAATCTGATAAAGATATCCTTAACGCACCTCAAACCCAAT
>JAPPDN010000824.1 GCA_028824575.1 Candidatus Poribacteria bacterium
CGATGCGCACGTAGTAATCGGGATGGGTCTGCTGGGATGGGAGGCGGCTGCGGTCGCCCTTGGCGTCCGTCTGGGCCACGGCCATGCTCAGGTCGCGGTCGCGGCATTCGGCATGGTAGTTCTTCACGCGGTCCAGGTACCCGGTGCCGTACTTCTCGTCGATCTGCCGCGCGACGAGCCGGAGCGAGAACAGGGCGTCCGTGCCGATCTCCTTGATGAGCAGCACCACGCCGCTGCCCACGCGGGTGCTCGTCTCGATCATCTCCCGGCGTTTCAGCAAATCCTCCGTGTTGGCCGGCGGGAGGAAGTAGCGGCTGACGCGCTCACCCGTCTCGGGACACATTGCGGTGAACAGGTCCCGGTGCGCTTCGTCCTCGGCGAGGTGATAGTCCAGGGCCGTGTGCTCGGCGCCCACGCGCAGTTCCGGGTGCTCCATGAGGTCCGGCACCCGTTCGCCGCGAAAGTAAATCGTCCTTCCGTCCCGCAATCCTTCCAGGTACTCTTCGGCCGTTCTCAAACCCATTGTCGGTCTCCGGTAAGTTCGGGGTATGTTCCGAATCTTAGCTTTCAAACTATCGAAAACAATCTGCAAGCTTACTTAGGTAAAACTTGTCGCACCAAATTCCGAAAGAGACATATGCCCGATAACGAATCATGTACCTGAAATTCGTCAATTCTCACTGAGTTTCAAGCGCTGCCAATTGTGGTATTGCTTCCATTGCCATGTTGTAATACTCCTCGTTGTTCTCAATACCTATACTGTAGATTCCCAAACGAGAGGCAGCCGCAATTACCGCCCCAGACCCCATGAATGGATCTAACAGTACGCCTTGGCCTAACGGGAGTGATGCTCGAACCAATTGTCGAACGAATGCCTGTGGTTTTAGTGATGGATGCGGAGCGATTATACGCTCACGTCTGCGTGCTGGAGCAGAATGGATTAGATCCTTAAATGGGACATCGGTTGAAGGACGACGAAGTCCGCCAGTTTTCCACTTACGTAAATTGTCCTGAACTCGACCTTCACAGGGTTTTCGGAAAAGTAACCAAGGCTCCCACACTCCTCGAGGAAGGACAGAGACATCGGGAAATTCGGTGTGGGCATTCTTGGGCCTGTCTCCACCACGGAGAGTTTGTACTATCCTAACAATTTGGCCACGCTTTTCGAATCCACTTTGAATGAGAGCGATATCGATCAAGTGAGCTACAAGCGGATTTGAAGCCAGAAACATATGCCCGCCGGGTACAATGACTTTGTATAACTCTCGACCAAGTCGCTCGAAGAAAGTACCAATATTTGAATGCTGTGTTTTTGTGAGAACAGTGAATCTAGGTACTGGTTGCCTTGTATTCCCGTTATGGTTTCGTGGCAACCTCCAAATCCCGCCATTTCCATTACGACGTTTTTCAAGATGCTCTGTTGAATACTCAACAAGGCCAAATGGAGGATCGGTTACAATTGCATGCACGCTGTTGGGTTTAGCAGTACGAATCCACTCCAATGAATCACCCAAGTGTATTTCATATTCCAGGGCTGGTTTCATTACGAACGCCTCTTGAAAAACGGGGAAATGACATTCAACAATGCCTGATGCCGTACACCTCTTCGATGTTTATCAGAACTACCTCTACGCATAGCTTCAATATATGAGATAACATCCGGACCTACATCACTGTCTTCAGTTTCTTGATACCTTATGATGTCATCAGTGAAACCATCTAGAGCTTTGCGCATCAATTCGTACTGATCACCAGGGAGTGTGTTTTCCACTAGTAGGTGAGTTGTAGCAGTAAATAGACTGTAAAAGTCCGTCTTGTTCGACCATCGTTTCGATCGAATATCAGGATGTATTTCTTGAATAAGTTCTAATCCTGTGATAAACCTACGCCGACAGTCTCGTTGACCTGGAAATTCATGTTCATAGTCTTCATATATTGTGTAGTATTCGTCTAAGGTCTTAGCGTTACCACTCTGCGGACCATGCAATACCCCTATCAGTAGGTCACTTACGAATTCGATATCCCTCATACGACGAATTGCATTAGGTGTCACAAGTCTGTTCTCAGACCAGAACTGGTCTGCAGCAAGTCTTTCAGCCATTCTTAAAAATGGACCCCTGTAAGTAGCGTTTCGCAGCTCCTGAGGATTCAATGGCGTTAGGTATTTGTTAAGTCTTCGAAAAAGATCTTCAACCTCATCATCGCTTACTTCCTGTAGATATCTCACAGCCATTACGTGTCCGTAAAACTCAGCTTTTTTTTC
Organism: Candidatus Poribacteria bacterium; assembly: GCA_028824575.1. Lineage (GTDB taxonomy): Bacteria > Poribacteria > WGA-4E > WGA-4E > WGA-3G > WGA-3G. The sequence continues at coordinate 2,264 of JAPPDN010000824.1, forward strand.
GTCGGTCAAATCGTTAAAGGTGTATCCCATCCATCGTGAGTTTGAATCCAAATTCCGCAATTCAAAAGAATCTCGTTTATTCACTCCGATGAATTCTAGGATTGCGGTTATACGTTGCTGACCATCAACAACGATATATTCATTGTTACCAAATGCATCTGTTTTGAGCTGCATGTATATCTCAGGTACTGGTAGTTTTAGCAGAATAGATTCGATTAGGTTTGACTTCTGACGATCTGTCCATACTGGCCGTCGTTGGAAATCGGGGGTTAGAGTTAAATTGCCGTTCGCTTCTGCCTCTGTAAACCAAGAGATTGGATGACTGGTTGGCGAGTACTTCATTGATTTCCCCCTTAATGTCCTTGTCTTTCAGCTAATTGATTTCTGATTTTCCTTAACCCACGCCGATGGTAGTGCCTAACGTGTTCCCAGGTTCTATATAGTCGGCCACTTATGGTAATGCTTGATAATTCGGGAATCCGGGAAATTCTGTTGAAAGTAGATACCCAACGAGTTCCTATTCCCAACACTTCGGCAACTAGTTGTGGGTACATCCAGCCATTGTAGATGTGGTATTTCTCTCTATGCTCGCAGATGTAATCTTTTGTCCTCTTCTTTAACTTGTACCATGGGGTTCGACGAGTTGTTAGCATATCTATCCAACTCGGATCGAACAAATTCGGCGATACCACCACAATGTCAATATCAGAACGCTGGTTGAAAGGCTCACCGTAATTATGTGGAGAAAGACTGAATCCTACGTGAGCACTCCCCACAACACATATATCCTTGGAGGACACTCTTAATCCCCTAGACAGTGTTCTTAACATCTTGCTGTAAATCTCAGGTTGGTTTCTAAAGTAGAATGGAAGTCCTCTAAACAGACAATCGTCTAAAATGCTCTCGATATTGTCTTTTGTTAACTGCTGTTCAAATTCAGCCTTAGTCATAAAACAATTAACCATAGACTCAGCACAGGTTCTTTGCTTGTCCAAAAAGACTGTGCGAATGACGAAACCGAGAATAAAAACCTGGAACCGTTGTCCCAGATGGAATCCATACTCAGCAAGGTAAAGTTAACCTAATTTAAGTATATCGTCAATCTTGATATCCTTCAGTAATACTCGTGTAATCGTTTCGCTAAAGAGAGAGATTCCCCACACTGAAATAGCATTGCTTAATCCAGAAGTTTGTGCATGTCATTGTGTCAGGTTTAAAGCACCGCGTACCACCTACCCCGCACTCCAACCCCCGTCGACCATCAAAACCGATCCGGTCGTAAAGGAAGCCTGGTCG
>JAPPDN010000734.1 GCA_028824575.1 Candidatus Poribacteria bacterium
CTCTTGGATAGGCTTTTTTAGAACGGTGAGACACCCTACCTGAAATTCGAGCAAGCCTCTGAGTCGGAAGGTCAGTGCCAACATCCCCCACCATTTACTGTTCACCTCACCGATTAATTGTGCGCCGCCAGTCAATGGGCGCGAGAGTGGGTTATTTTCTTCAGGTAAACACAAAATATCAACTGCGGTAGCGATCGTGAGATTTTGCAGGCCTTCCCAACGCGAGTTACCACGCCACACATCGGCGACAGAAAAATTGTAAGTCTGCTCTACAGCGCGACAGAACACCTCATGCTGCACCATATTAGCGGCACGTCTATCAACTAAAAGATCTAAGGCAATCGCATAAACGTTCCGCCCATAAGAAACAGCGTCATTGATGCGAACGGTATTTATGACAGCTAAGTTGGGACCCGACCTCGGTACCCGTAGCTTGGCTGCGTAAGCCGCTGAATCGTAGTATTTTAAAAATTCTTCTCGTGTAATCTTCGCCACATCCCTTCACAAGTAATGTTCAGCCAGTTTCAAATTGCCGGTAGACGCAGTTTATAACTTGTTCTGTGTATAACTTGTTCTGTGTATTCTATCAGAGTTTCAACATTTATTCAACCCTCAAAATTTTTCATTCCTACAGCGGTAGTGAAATCGGTGCACCGATTTGCGAAGAGCGGTACGTCGCCTCTGCCAACTCAATACCGTCTCTGCCGATGCGCCCGTGGGTTGTCGGTTCCGCTTCACCGGCGATGCACTGGAGCCAATGGTTGATACTCGCCCCTTTCGCTGCCATACCCCAATACCGCTGTTCGCGCTGCGCATCTGGTACATTACGATAGGTATCGTCATCCGGTGCTGGTTCGGTGAATTCTTCGGCAGATGCCATATCGTGGGTTTTCCAACGGAGTCCGTGCCGAATCAGGGTCGCGGAGCCTCTGCTTGTAACGAGACCGTTACCACTATTCCCGATTTCCGCTGCCCAACTCTTAATCATCATGCCGACACCACCGTTCTTGAAGTGCACGGTCAGCACGGCGTTGTTTTCTACGGCTTCGTCGACAGATGGATAGGTGCCGCCGAGTGGGACATGGCTCGTGAACCCATAGACAGTCGAGGCGGGACCGTAGAGCCACAACCAGATATCGAGATTGTGGATGGCTTGCTCCACCAACATACCCCCCGATTCTGCTTTGACAAAAAGCCACGGATGCCGTTCTGGTGAAAAATAACCGACCTGATTGGAATACGCCATCTGCAGCGTACCGAGTGTGCCGTCGTCTAATAGCGATTTCAGTTTCATATATCCGGGATCGAACCGCATCATATAGGCGACCATTAGGAGAACACCGGCATTTTCAGCGGCGGCGATCATTTCCTCACCTTCGGCGACGTTGCAACACATCGGTTTTTCCATCAAAATGTGTTTACCAGCATCAGCCGCAGCACGGGTGATTTCAAGGTGTGGGCGCGGATGGACGCACACATCGACTGCATCTATGTCTTGTCTGTCAAGGAGTGCGCGGTAGTCTGTGTAAGCGTCTGCGCCAAATCTGTCTGCTTGTTCGTTTGCGGATGCTTCATTGATGTCAGCGATTGCAACGATGTCAGCACGGCGCGTCGGTTCTTGGTAATAGGGCGCGTGGAGGTTGCGGAAGATACCGCCGCATCCGATAATGCCGACTCTGATTCTGTCCATGGGTTCCTCCTTCACCTATCCTACCCTGAAATTTCACACCGAACTCTTTTTAAGGATAGGAAGTGGTGTCTTATCTTCTAAGAGCGAGAGTGCCTCAGCGATAATTGCGTGTTGCAATTCTGGGTTGTTCGGTTCACCGAGTGGATAACCAAACCTATAAGGTACGGATAACACACGTGGTGGCTTCACCCTTTGCGTTATGTTTTCATCAAGCGTTATGGAAATTGTCGATATTCCTGTTTCTTCAACAGCGCGTTGTATCAGTCCTACAGACTGATTGCACATCGGTCAGACAGGGGTCAAGAATGCAACGTCTACACCATCGGCTTTAAGCATCTGTCCGACTTCAGGCGCGGTTTTTTTAATGAGAGGTTTCGGCTTTGTAATAGATCCCATGAAACTGAAGTGTCTGTCGTTAAGTGAACCGATTTTACCTCCGTTTTCTAATTCTCGAAATCGATCAAGCGGGAATACAAGGTTTATATCGCTTTCTGTGCCACTTGCGTCGAAAGCCTTACTTCTATGTCCAAGTGCAAGGACTTGTGTCTCGATTGTATTTGGTATTTCTCGGTACGAACAATCGCCACCTATAATCCTATCATTATAAGGTGGTTGTTTTTGGAGATGTAAGCCAGCGGTTGTAATGAGCGCGACACGGCATCGGTTTAATTCCTTGTGAAGCGGGGCATTCGGAGGTGTACCACTGTAGGACTTGACCGGATATGCCCGCATAAAGAACCGGTATAAATCGTCCAGTTTGAATATAGACACCATACATACCCTGTATTAACCGTTTGCAAAGATAAGCCGTGTCCTGTTCTGACACGGGAGTTGTATCGTTTGTCCAGTGATGCCGCTCTCAATCGTAGCGAACCCGATTTCGTTGACAGCGGTGTAGTCATCACGGGCGCAATCGGGGAGTGGTCCACCGTCAAGATAATCGGTGATCTGTTTATACGCAACCTTGAATGGACTGGCATTCTCAGGGAGATCGAGGGTCTCGTTATCGACTAATTTTCCGGCTCTATGGACAGTCGTACCGCTATAAAATCCTGCCTGAACGCTGCCTTCGTCGCCGAGAACATCGACGGAGAAACTGCCGCGTGTGCCGTGGTTTCCGACATGGAATCCCATAACACCGCTTTCAAATTGGATGGTTGCACCGACAACCGCTGGCTCGGGTTCGTAAGACTCTGGCACATCCCCGCCACCGGAGACGAATCCCGTCACGGAGACCGGGTCGTAGCCAGCGAACTGACAGATCATATCTGTAGTATGGATAGCGAAGGAGAGTACGCCACCGCCGCAGTACCCGATGACGGTTTGCACTTCACCGATGAGTCCATCTTTGATAAGCGACTGGAGACGGATCAAATGCGGTCCCCAGTGTCGTGTATAGTCTACAACGATAGGAATCCCGTTTGCGTCTGCACCCGCCGTCATCGTATCAACTTCTTCGAGCGAACATCCGGCGGGTTTTTCGAGGAAGATGGCTTTAATATCTGCTCTCAAGACATTCTGCATCACCTGAAAATGATGCGGTCCGCGGACACAGACAGCGACGATGTCTAAATCTTCGCTTTCAAGCATCTGGACATCTGTTCCGTAGTAGTTGATGGAGTTATCTGGGAAGCCGGGTCCCCACGTCTGTTGAAATTCTGCTTGGCGTTCCGCTGACATATCCGCGACTGCGACCAATTCGGTTGTCTCGCAAAAACGGATGCCGCCTGCATGGCAATACGGATAAGCGTCATCAGGCGTTGAATAACGGGCGGCAATGCTGCCTAACCCGATAATACCGACACGATACATTGGCGTTACTCCTTTTTCGAGGGTTGCATAAGAGGATAGCATAAACGCGGGAAA
>JAPPDN010000884.1 GCA_028824575.1 Candidatus Poribacteria bacterium
GCGGATTCTGTTTATTCATGCAAAAGTGATTGGCCTTCCGGTTTACCTATCTGTTTCAAAACGCATTCGCTACAACGTTAACAATGCTGTCGCTGTTCACGTCTGCATTTACCTCGGTTTTTACGAAGCGTTTATTCAGTTTGCTTGTTGGGTTTCGCTATGTCATTTACATAAAAGTGTTATTTGAAAAGCGGTTATCGCTCTACCCAACCTACGGTCTGAGATATTACGGATCGCGAGCGGAGCTCGCTCCTACTTCAGATAAATCTCACCATCTAAATCAGGGACAGTGTGTGATGTGCTGGTGATACCACTCGCGACACCGGTGGCTTGCATCGGCAACTGGATCTGCTGTGCTTTCCCGCTGCGATTGTAGACCGCCCAGCCGTTGGCAAACTCGCGGATGAATAAACCCTCGCAACTGCGGTAGAGCTGCCCTTTTCCACCTACTGGCTGGCCGAGATCGGTGTCCCAGAAATCATACCAGTAGTGCTGATGCGTATGATCGTGTAGCTTTCCTTGGGCGTGTTCGTCGGAATGTCCTTCCCAAATGGGATAATGATGTGTGTGGGTTAACGATGAAATCCCCGTCACATACGAAACATAGCCGTCAGAATGCGTTAAACTCAAGGTTGTAAAAACCCGCATCCATTGCTGGTTACGCGGTGAATCTAAGGGTTCCTCAGCGAGTCCCCCACCCTCTAAGGAATTAATCTGTGGAGATCGAAGATTTTTCTCTGACCATAGCAAAGCACTTTCAATCTCTTGAAGTTCGGTATGGGTGTAACCCTGTGGATGGTATCGTCTCGTTTCCATGAATGTGCCATTGACATAGGGTGCTAAGTGTGGAGCTTTAGAGCGAAGTCCGTTGACGATAATGAGAAAATCATCTCTAACCACTTTACGAATTTTCTGCAGTATAGCAACTTTCGCATCAACTCTATCGCCTTGCCACCAATTTAAAAAGATACCATCATAGATACCACATTTGGCAACTTCAACAGCCTGCTGAACGAATGTATCTTGTGTACCATAGTGATAAATTCCGACGAGAAAAATCATATTTGGATTCTCTTTGAGCAGCGTATCTCGCTGTTGCTTTGCTGTCCGAAAATTCCCAGAGATTTTCATTTTTGTAGGAGTCCACCGCCAATGAAGCCCGAACATAGGGTTAGAGAAATACAGGTCGTGATAGACTAATCTTTCGTCCCATGAGAGCGTCGGTAGATTGATGATGTTATGCCAAGCTGCGAAAACGGATGGATACTGGCGAGCCATGATCCGGTCATGGTTCGGAATCTCTGGGATATTAAAGGTAGGGTCATACAGAAATTCTGTCAAATTGGATGTCGGGACAGATGAAATATCGATGCCCCAATTGTCGTTAATCCTAAGGATCTGAAGTTTTGTTAATCCGGCGAGCGGTGAAAAATATTCGATGCGATTGTAGTCGAGTCGTAAATCTCTTAGGTTCACAAGCCTCTCAAGGGGTGAGATGTCAACGATCCTGTTATTTGATAGATGCAAAATCTCTAAACCTACCAATCCCGTAAGGGGTGAAACGTCTACGAGTCTGTTGAGATAGAGTTTCAGTGTCTGAAGGTTGTGTAGGTTTGCGAGTGGTGTGAGATCCGAGATTTTGTTGGGCGCAAGATGTAAAAATTTAAGATTGACAGCGTGTTCTAAACCCACAATACTTTCTATGCCGCCATCCATACTGAGTAACCGTTCAAGTTGCTGGAGATGTTCTATCTCGAGCGGAATATCGCCAAGTTTGAGTTCAGATTTAATGGCCCGACGTAGATTTTCATCTGGCATCCATGCCTCAATATTTTCTGGCTGCATCGGTAACTCGGTTGTTGAGACAGTTTCAGATCCATGTAAGCCTGCACCAGTTCTTTGATTTAAGGCAGTATCCTGTCCAACTTGACTTCGCAGTGCGGGTTTCGCGTCTGTCTCAAGAACGACGGGGGCGTCAATGATGGCAATGGTCGGTTCAGATGCCGCCTCGAAACTATAGGGTCTCTGAAAACGGGTGAGGTATTGATTGCTCGCGCCAAAGAGCAATGCGAGCAGAAGGAAAGCGGTACCGAAAGCGATCCACGGAATAACGGGTTTTGGAGTTGTTTGCGGCGTGAGTTTTATGTCAGCGACACGCTGCATAATGTTTTGACCTACACTCGTTGGTATCTGTACGCCGCTGAGAACTTCTTGAACAAGGAGGGCTTCTTCCTCTTGTAACCGCTTTCGTGCCCGATACAACCGGTTATGAATTGCGTTTGCAGAGACACCCAAGAACTTGCTAATTTCTTTCACCGTCATTTCGCCGAGATAATGGAGGATCATGACTGTCCGTTCACTCTCTGGGAGTTTTTCGAGAAGTTTTTTGACGATAGCACGGCGACGCTCGGTGACTTCTGTATCCCGTTGTTCCGATACGTGATGGGTATAAGAGGATTTTTCAACTTCTTCCACAGGTGTGTCCTCCAACGATTGTATCGTAAGATTTTTCTGCCGCATCCGATCAAAACAAAGCCGATTTGTGATGACATACAGCCATCCAGAAAATTTATAAGGGTCCTTGAGTGTCGGGAGTTTTTTGTATACTTGAAGGAATGTGTCCTGTGTAATCTCCTCAGCATCATGAAAATCGCCGACCTTCCGCCACGCCAAGGCGTGCACGCTCTTCTGGTGCCTTTGGACCAAGACATCAAACGCCGCTTCATCGCCTGATAATATTCTTTGAATCAGTTGAACATCATTTTCTTTTTCCACGAGGTGTCCTTCCAATAAACAGTTGGGGCATGTCCGTATCCGCCGAAGGGGCTTAATCAGATGCCGAATCTTGTAAAACTACGGAGGGCGATACGGTTCATACCTTCTATTATTAAAGACGAAGCTTTGGACGGAAAACTCACATCATTTGAAAAAAAAATAACAAAAAATCAGGATTTTTAGCAGTTGTTCTGCGAGTATCGGTTCTAAACGCAGGATAAACCCCGATTGCGGAGGGAAAACACACAATGAGTGTCCCTGCAAGACGTTTGCACACTTTTGAAGGGATTTTTTTGTGAGACGGGAGTAATTATAGGAATATACTAAAGAAATTTGGAGAAAACAAACAGCACGTTGGCATTGGGTCTTGAGAAACCACAAGTATGACCACACATAACGCACAACGTGAAAAGCAAAGTTCCCAACATTTTGCCCGTTTTCATCCCTCGTTTTCATGTAACGTGTGGAATAGGATAGTGAAGCGTCTTCAATTAAAAGTAGGTTTCTAACTTCGCGCGAGCATTCAAGACACCTTCAACAATCGGTTGTGGTGTCTCCGCGTTCAATCCTAAATAGATCAGCATGATTTCTTCGGTGTAACCGACACGGTCTATCTCCTGACAGATAGCAGGGAAATCCATCTCCGGTGCCCAGAACGGTTCGCTGCCTGTCCGCGAATCGACACCACAGTTAAAATAGACGCTAACCAACCGTTCTGACAACGTACGTAAGGCGACAACGGGATCGTCTCCGGCGCGATGGAAATGAAACGGACTGTAG
>JAPPDN010000893.1 GCA_028824575.1 Candidatus Poribacteria bacterium
TACCTCAACAATCTGGTCGGCATCTTCCGCGTCAAAGTTTCGGAGTTGATCCGGGTAGAACTCGTCCATGATATTTTTCCCGAGCATATAGGCGAGTTCGTGTGCTTTCATCTTGCGGTGCAGTGCGACAGCACACATCAATTGGATATTCTTTTTCTCCACACCGTACCCATAGAGCATCTTCAAAAGTGTCTCAATCATAATCTGCCGCATATCCGGTTTTTTGGTAGGTGGAAAGGGTTGGCAGTTGTCGTCGAACAGGATAAGCACTTTTGCGTTGCCGTTGACGAGTTCGCTGAGCGGTGGCATCTCAAGTGGATTTTCAAAGGCGTGTTGCGTATGTTCACTGAGGGCTGCGCGCTTAATTCCCGGCAGGGGAGGCTTGGCATAATAAACCTCCGAATTATCCGGCAGTTTCGCGTTGATGAGATGGTTTCCGAAGTAAGTAAAATATTTCATTTAAACGGGGTAACTCGCTTTACGAGACGGTTTCAATCAATATCCTTAAGACTTTGCAATCACCTATCTATTTTAGCATAATTTATGCGGATGTGCAAATTTATTTATCTTGTAAAGGTGTTCACAGAGCAGACAAATTATCAGTAAAGGTAGCAAGTTTCGTGCCAGTTTGCGGTGTGATACCACTGGCATTCTTGATGAAATTGCACCGAATAGTGCAAATCTCATAACAGATTGCCCAAAATGGTGCAGTTTCGGGGCTTTCGTTGTTTGAGGAGATTTCGGGTTATTTATTATCGGTAAAGCCTGAATCTTGGCGGCAGGGATTCAATCTTTGGAGAGTGGTTTTAACGGGTGTGATAGATGAGAGATAGATGGACGAGGGATTGATAATATCCGCGAGTTTTAAAGTGCCTACCATTATGGACTGATGTTTCTTCGTGACAATCTCAATAGTCATACGATTTTTGCTCTTTTGTCGCCCCATTTTGCATCAACTGAAGGGGCACAGAGATGGTCCCGGTTGTATTCTAAAGCCACCGCTACATCGTAGTGTTGTCCCTCTTTTAACTCAAGTATTTTCCCATTATAGTAGTCAATTACGCGATCATATACTTCTTCTGCAGTCAAACCATCAGCAAACGCCCGATCTATTTCGGAATCACAATCAAAAAAAGCATCGGAAATATACATAGGTATAATGAAGTCTTCATCGTACCCAAAGTAGGCAAGGCATCCATTATTGACAAAGTCTGTCCCGAGTTCAGCAGCAGTTTGACAGGCAAAAAAGTGAGCCACTTTGTTGTTTAACTCTTTAGCTTGATATTCGCCAATATCAAAAATGGGATTGCAATACTCGCCCATATATGTTGTATAGACCCCGTGCCCGACACCGGTCATGTACACGATGTCTTCTTGACATGCTTCTGGTTGAACGTAGACCCGACGCGCCGATTTACCCTGACAACGCACCACTTCAAACCCCTTGGACTCCAAGTAAGGATAAACATACCGATTTCGATACACATAAGAGGCTTGTGTGATTGCATCGTAACTGGAATCAATAGCGAGAATTTTCAAATTAGGTCCCGATTCAATACGTCATCTTATGTCTGAGATAACGTTCTTATTTTGCAGATTAGAGAGTTCCTTCGCGGGCACGTTCAAGCAAGAGTGCAATCATTCGCTGTTCAACCTCAATTAGCGTGCATCCTATACGTGTTCGCGCCCTGACTTCATTAATAGCGCGCTTTTTGCTGAATACTCCCAGTCCCAAGATACCTACGTCAAACACGGGGCGTTGTTGAATGCGTTCCGCAACCAATTCTGACTGTTGTTCAGGGGTCAATTGGATAAACGAAAACCGTGCGGGTTCTTCGTCTACCACTTCCCGCAAAGATATCCATTGCCCATCGGGAGCCATAGCAACCGGACGGCTCCAATGGTCTTCGCGAGTCATTGGTACATTATTTGCCATGAGTGGTCTCCTTAAAAATAGTTCAAGCCTTTTCATTTAGATTGTCATTGTATCACAATCTTGGTTTAGATAGTGGCCTAAATTTTTGATGGTATTACAGATTTGCTATGTAATCTTCAATCCAGTGTTGTTAACAATTTTTTCCCATCTTTATCTGTTATACTAATCCCACTTCCTGTTTCGCTAGCAAATATCCCTATATTACCTTTAGGATTGTCGGGACCACCGGATTCCATAGCAATACCGGCTGATTTTTCATTGACTCCTATCTCGATAATCCCTTGCGGATCATCAACGTTACCAAGGCGCATGTGAATAGTTGGCTGTTCTTCATTAGTGCTTAGTAAAAGGACATTTTTTCTAGGATCTCCTACAACAATACGCTGAGTTACGTACAACGTATCACACATTATCATTTCTCCGAGGTCATCTGCGTTTGCGCCTTTATCAACGTTTCCAACCAGATAGGCAAAAGAGGCAATGAGGGCACCAATAACCATAAACAAAACTCGTTCATAAATACGTTTCATTATATCCTCACTTTAAAATTTGTACTGCCACCGGAAATTTAGACCACTCTCTAATATAAGATTGTGATACAATGACAATCTATTTGAAAGTAGTCTCCGAAACGCCTTCACTCAGCGTTAGGGTATTTGACACCTGTCGAATTTCAACGAAAAAACTTGTCTTAACTTTGCTAATTTTGTGGTCTGAATAAGCGATGGCACTTCAGTTTTTTGAAGGAAACTCTTTAACCCAAACTACATGTAGATATTTTTATTCAAGTCACGTTTGTACTACACGTTTTTCTGATTGTAATGCTAAAGAGTATAGCATTAATTTGCAGTGTAGTCAACAAAAACGTGTGAGTGGTAAGAACTTCGTATGAGAAGGATTTTGAACTTCGGGAGCCTACATGAATCCAATCCAGTCTGATAAGACTCATTTAATATCAACCGGGCAATAGACGATACCCAATACCCGTCATGAGTCCGACGATGATCCAGATGCCGCCGATGAAGCATTCGCCTAATACAACGCCTAAAATGAGCGGACGGAGTTTACGATAGTAAGCAACGCCGCCGAACTTGAGCGTCGTATATTTGAGGAACCAACCGATGAAAAATGATCCCCAAAAGCAATAAGTTGCATAACTCGTCATCATGAGAGAACCGATCGGGTGCAGTTTCCACCAGAGATAGTGATGGCGCATCCAGAGCATGCCGAACATCGCGGCACCACCGAAGATAAACGAACCGAGGCGTTCCAATTCAATACCGATCGGGTTTTGGAGGATACTCGTGAGGCGGTTAAATGGGGAGGTTGTGGAGATCATATAGGTCCAGTGTTGTAAGTTCACTGCACCGTGTGTGTAAGCGAGGTCTATGGACGAATAGTAAGAGACACCCATTGCTAAGACAATGGCGATCCCCATCGCCAGCAGAAACGGACGTTGTTTCAGACGCAGCGGTTCCGCAAGCTTGAAATTGTTCATCACGCTCGGCATCAAGATCTCCCGCATATCAAACATCAAAACTCGCTCATAAGCGACCAAGGTCCAACTCGGTGCATTGACACGCGCACTGCCGAACAACGTAATGAGATATTCACCCGG
>JAPPDN010000119.1 GCA_028824575.1 Candidatus Poribacteria bacterium
CTTAAAGGCAGGATACATTGAGCCTTCCACACCTACGAAAGGTTGCATCACCCACTGAAGGGATTTCGCAGAAGGGAGTGCCGCCTCTGGCACCGTTCCGTAAAGGATTTCGACATCTGAAAGATGATCGCTGAGAGATTCGCCTTCCGGCAAAAAATTTATTTCCATCTCCGGTGGGGCATCTTGCAGCATATCCGCAACTTCTTGGCTGATCCCACTCGCAATCAGCACCTTGATTTTAGCCATTGATAGTCTCCTTCGCTGTAAAAATTACTGTGATAGTCGTTCACATAAACCGAAGTTTATCACAGATCGCGGAGACTGTCAATATTCTATGCCAAAGACATTCAATTGTCAGTAGCAAACCGCGCCTACCGACTTAATAACTAATTGCTAACTACTGGCAACTAACAACTGAATACTTCCGTTGCCCCTTCCTTTTCTATTGACAGAAAAACAAATCTGCGCTAAAATCGCAAGCAGACTCTACAAAAGAAAATAGGAGGCTCTGCATACATAAACCGATGCGCACAATTAAAGCACGGCTTGGAAACTTATATCTTTTTACGTTGCTCACTTATCTCATGCTTTGTTTGTTAACGAGTAAGGCATTTCCTGCAAACACAGATCACGAATCCGCTGAAACTTCTGCACACCGAGAGATTAAGGCTATCCGAACGGAAACCCCACCGAAAATTGATGGAAAATTAGATGACGCATGTTGGCAAAATAGTGCGAGAACCGGGGACCTCATTCAATTTGAACCGCAGCGCGGCGAGCCAGCAACACAGCCAACGACTATCTACCTCGCTTACGATGCGAATAAACTCTATGTAGCGTTTGAATGTTTTAAGACCGATATGGACAACCTCGCAGCGAATCAGACTCGACGCGACTCTTTCTTCTTCTCCGATGACCATGTTGAAGTTTTAATCGATACCTTCCTTGACGGTAGAAATTGCTATGCATTCGCTTTAAACGCGCTTGGCACACAAACTGACCGACGCTTGATTAACGAAGGCGCGAACAGGCGGACCGGTTCGTCGATGATTGGCACCGCCATCTCATGGGATTGCGATTGGCAAGGTCAGGCAGCAAAAGGGACAGACAGATGGACAGCCGAATTCGCTATTCCATTTGCCGAACTTCGATTCTCAAAAGGGAGCGAAACTGCGACTTGGGGCATTAACTTTTGGCGAAATGATGAAGCTCCTGCCGAGGAACAGACATGGGCGGATTTGGGAGAGCGACAGTACGCTGTCTCAAAATTCGGGCATCTAACGAACCTTCAAATCGCAGACTTGGTTACCAAACGACCGGTGAAATTCAAACCCTATGGCACACTAAAGCCACAAATACTGCAATCAGGAGATGGTGAAACGACAACCGCTCTGAAACCCGACGCGGGACTTGATCTCCGGTATCCGATCAAAGATTTCACAATCGATCTGACGTTAAACCCTGATTTCGCACAAATTGAGGCGGACCCCGACCTTGTGAATCTCAGCGACATCCCGCTCCGTTTTCCCGAAAAACGCCCGTTTTTCCTTGAAGGAAACGAACTTTTTCAGATGCCGATGGATCTGTTCTATAGTCGACAGGTTGAAGATTTAATCGGTGGCGGGAAGATCATCGGGAAGTTCAGTAAGTACAACCTCGCCTTTATGGGTGCCGTCGCGGGCCCAGAGAACCCAGATAAAGAGATAGACGAAGGCGAGTTGCCCCTTGCCAACTACAACTACTCCGTTTTTCGGTTGCAGCGGGAACTCGGAAAAACGTCATCTGTTGGGTTTTTAGGGGTCAATAAGCAACGTGGCAGCACTTATGATCGCGCCGGTGGTGTAGATGCACGCGTCCAACTGCCAGCAGACCTGAATCTCAATCTCGAATACGCAACGGAATGGAAAGCAGGCGGTCTCAAGATGGCAGAGCGTACTGTGGATGATCTAATTTTTCTCCAACTCGCGCGTCGCACAAATGTATTCTCTTTAGATGCGGTTTATGCAGACATTGGGGAACACTTTAATCCCGAAACGGGTTTCGTGCCGCGCGTAGACAGACGCGGTCTTGTTATTAGGAGTCGCTATAACAAGCAATACAAAGGTGCGCTCGAAAGGCTCCGTGGTGAGGCTGAATATGAACGGCTTGCGAACCATGCAGGTGAACTCACAAACCACAGGGCACGTTTTAGTGGACTCCTCGGTGTGAGTAATTTTTTTCTTCTCCTCGGACCGGAGTGGTACTATCACGTTAACGATGACAATCAACCCTTCACAGACAGAACAGTACGGTTCTTTGCCGGATGGTTCCCACCTAAATACGTCCAGATCCGAAATACTGGTAGTTTTGGCATCCGCGACAATAAAGACACTTTCTTTATCCGTCCAGAGATTACGATTCGTCCGACTGCCAAACTCAGTTTTGAGTTTATTCTACAAAGACTCCATGAAAGAGAACCAGAGGCGACGCAGTGGCACCTTTCGGAATGGACGCGCCGTTTCATCGTGAACTATCAATTTGCGCAGCGGATGTATGCCCGAGCGAGTGCAGAATTCACGTTAGAGAGAGAACGTAGAGTTTTCGCTCTTTTCGCGTATGAGTATCGTCCCGAAAGCAATTTCTTTATTGTCTATAACGACAACCGAGATGTAGACGGAGACACCGAGCGGATAGTGTTCATCAAAATCGCCCATTTATTAAAAACGGATCTTTTTTAGCAGAAAGCGAAAACGGAGCGGTAGAATTTCTTGACATATCCCATTCTGTAGTTTAAAATTATTAAAGTCCATCCAGACCTGGTAGGTGCGGTTTTGCAGTGTACTCACCTGTCCCTGTGATAAGGGGGGATAAAGGGGTGTTTTTGCTGGGGGTGTTTTTGATAGGGGTGTTTTTGCTTGGGTATTTCTGCGTATTGATAGGGTGTTTCTGCGTATTTCTGCGTATTGCTTGGGTATTTCTGCGTATTTCTTGCGATCTGCATTCCGAACCGCACCGGACATAACGAAAAATAATCAATCAGATTTGGTATAAATTCAATGTGATAGAATATGGGGGATATTCCTACGGAAAATTTTTTGAAACGCCACCAACATTGGCTACTCGCGATACTTTCAGCACTCTTGCTGTTTCTTAGTTTCCCGAATGTAAACCTCTATCCCTTCGCTTGGATCGCGATGGTGCCGTTTTTCATTGCACTCGCGCAGACAACCAGTTGGAAATCCGCTTTCTGGGTCGGTTACTTAACTGGCTTCCTGTTCTTCGCAGGTTTGCTCCTCGCTATTGCCCTGCTCTATCCATACGCAAACATCTTCGCTACGATGGCCGGTTATCTGCTCCTCGTCGGCTATACGGGACTCTATTTTGCTGTTTTCGCTGCCTTCATGAAGTTTGTGCGGGTGCGTTCAGGTATACTATTCCCTCTTGCCGCTGCGTGCATCTGGACAGCATTGGAATGGGTCCGAAGTTGGCTGATAACAGGATTCCCGTGGGGGAGTATTGGCTACTCACAATGGAACAATCTGCTCAGCATACAGGCTGCCTCTATTGTCGGTG
>JAPPDN010000074.1 GCA_028824575.1 Candidatus Poribacteria bacterium
CAAGACTGCGCTGATTGTCGCTTTTACGTTTTGGGTGCTTGCCGTGCTGGTTGCACCACGCGGGGCATTTATCGTCGCTAAACTCGTTTCACCGACTCGAACACAGCAGGCGGTTTATATGGAAAAATCAGCACTTCGCAATAACCTGACGAAAGATAAGGAAGAGAAACTCGCGGAAAAAATGCAGGAAACTATGGCTTTCGGGGGCAGAGTTAATATTTCGCTAAACGATCCAGAAACGCAGAAAAAATTGGATGGACTCAGGGGACCGCTTGAGGAGGAGTTTCGACGAGCGTTTCAGAATCAAACGGACAAGATTGATAGGGACTATCAGCGCGAAAAGGATCGGCAAGAACATGTTGGAGAGACCCTTTCTCGGATCGCCCCAACATCCTCTCTGAGTTATATTGCGATAAATCTAACGCAAACGGGTAAATTGAAAAGGAAACTCTACTTTCAAACGGGTGAGCGGTACTATAATCAACTTGATGCGTCATATTTCAGCGGAATTTCGGACGATAGACTGGGGCAATTCATGCAATTGGTGAATCAGATGGACGATTCTGCTGAACCAGAAGAAATCCTACCGCCCCCAACCTTGATGGAACCTTCTTTGTTAGACACATTGCGTCGCTCTGCAGTAGATGTATTCTTGCTCGGTTTTTTTGCGGTGGCGTTTACGACGGTGGCGTTTCTGAAATTCTTCCGTTCCGATATTTAATTCAATGGGTTAGTAATAACCCAAGTTACCACTTTGTAGCATAAACTTTTAGTTTGTGCATCAATCCCCAGGCCCGGTAGGTGCGGTTTGGAACCGCATTACCGGGCCTGGGGCGAACATAAAATTAGCAAAAAAGATTAAACGGTTAATCAATAAAAAACAGAGGAGAAATTACCATGTTAATGACGAGGACACCAAAAGGTATGAAATTGATAGTTGTTGGACTGAGTGTTTTTCTTTTTACTTTCTCTGCATGGGCAGGTAAGTTTTTGGAGAAATTTGATGACCGAGATTTAGGAGCGTGGCGAGAATTAATTAGGCTTGATTCAGATATTGGGCAAACTTCTTGGGAAGTCGTTGAGGGTACGCTTGAAGGTGCCACGCGCTCGCCACTGATCCGTTTACTCACGATGGGGGACGAGAGATGGAGCAATTATGATTTTGAATTTGATGTCAAGCCTCTGGAAAAACGCAATGAGGGTAACATTACGATTGCAGCACGGGTTAAGGGAAACCGAACGATCATCTGCATAATTGGTGACGGTCCCAGGTTCGCTAAAGTGGGAGGAGGAATCCCGGCTGTGCCTGAACCCATGGCGACATGTATGGGTGGGAATTTTCACAGCGCTACAGGCATGCGGATTTTCGCACAGGAACCGAGTCCACTTTTGAAATTAAATAAGTGGTCGAATCTGAAGGTGAGCGTCCATGGCGATACCCTAACTTTCTGGATTAACGGAAAGGCAGTTTT
The DNA here is from genome assembly GCA_028824575.1 of Candidatus Poribacteria bacterium. GTDB lineage: Bacteria > Poribacteria > WGA-4E > WGA-4E > WGA-3G > WGA-3G. Next base: position 1,473 of record JAPPDN010000074.1, read on the forward strand.
GGGGCCGGTAGTTATGGAGCCGAAGGAAGGCACACTGCCTCTTCTGAGAGGTAAAATTGGCGTAGGGCTCGCAAATTATACAGCGAGATTTGACAACCTCGCCATTACCGGTGGTAGTGTCAGAGATAACGGCGGATTTTCTGTATCACCAAATGCGAAAATCGCAACGACATGGGCAAGTCTAAAGCAGTTCTAATACCATTTCAAAAAATTGATTAGTGATAGCCAAATCAATTCGGGAAAGGGTAGAGAGAAACCCAATTTTGACTTTTACAAAAGATCAAACGATTAAAAAATAAAAAACAGAGGAGAAATTAGGATGCTAATGACATTGATACAAAAAGAAATTATGCACCACATTTTGAGTGTCCGGTTTGTCGCGCTGCTGTTAATGTGCCTTTTGCTGGTGCCGCTCACCCTTTCGATCAATTATCGGAGGTATAGCCAGAACCTTGTGGACTACCAAGAGTCGGTTAAACGCGAACAGGCAGAAACGAAAGAAAATCCGCCGAATGCCCAGGACCCGAACACGGAGGTTTCCAAGTTGTTCCTCAAACCTACACCTTTGAGCGTGTTTGCGAACGGTTTAGAGGATGCACTGCCGACCTATCTTGGGATGACGCGTAATGGGGTCCGGCAAGGTTCAGCAGGCGTTTCTCAAGCCTCCGTTGCGTATGTATTGGGCAATCTTGATTTCCTGTTTATCGTAGGTACCGTTTTCAGTCTGCTGGCACTGCTGTTCACGTTTGATGCTGTGGCAGGGGAGCGGGAGGCGGGAACGCTGCGGATAAATCTATCGAATTCCCTGCCGCGAGATGTGTTTTTATGGAGCAAGTTAATCGGTGGCTACATTGTATTTGTCGTTCCGTTTTTAGTGTCTTTTCTGTTAGGGTTACTCCTAATTACTTGGCAGGGTTTTCCGTTAGGTGAGTTCAAAATTGCACTGCCTGTGTTTTGTCTAACGCTGATCTCGTTGCTCTATATTGCTGTATTTTTTGCGATAGGCGTGTTCATTTCGACCTATCTGGACAATGCTAAGACTGCGCTGATTGTCGCTTTTACGTTTTGGGTGTTTGCGGTGCTGATCGTGCCACGCGGCGCGTTTGTGGTGGCTAAACTCGTTTCACCGACCCGGACAGAGCAGGCGGTTTATATGGAAAAAACGATACTTCGTAATAACTTGAGTAAAGATAAGGATGAAAAAATTGGCGAAAAAATGGCTGAAGCGTTCGCGAGTAGTGAAGGTATTGCTATTCGCTCAGACGACACAGCATTCCAAGAAAGAATGAATAAACTCAGAAAACCGATTGAGGAGGAGTTTCGACTGGCGTTCCAGAGTCAAACGGACAAGATTGATAGGGACTATCAACGCGAGAAGGATCGGCAAGAACAAGTTGGAGAGACCCTTTCTCGGATCGCGCCAACCTCTTCTCTGAGTTATATTGCGATAAATCTAACGCAAACGGGTAAGTTGAAAAGGGACGGCTACTTTCAAACGGGTGAGCGGTACTACAGCCAACTTGATGACTCGTATTTCAGCGAAGTTTCCGACGATGCACTGGCACAGATTCTGCAGATAGCGAATCGGATGAATGATTCTGCTGAATCCGAAACAGACAAAATTCCACCGCCGCCACCCTTGACGGAGCCTTCTTTATCGGACACGTTGCGTCGCTCTGCAGTAGACGTGTGCTTGCTCGGTTTTTTCGCGATAGCGTTCACGGCGATAGCGTTTCTGAAGTTCTTTCGCTCTGATATTTAATACAATTCAGGACTTACACAAATTCATTTGCTGGGCGCGGTTTGATGAAGATTAAGTATTTAAATTCGCCAGGACTTACGCAAATTTAGCACGCGATGGTAGATTTTTTAGTTTTAAACCCCCTAAAGAATCAACGGTATGAATGCCTTATGGGCATTCCCCGCCCCTTATCAGGGGACTTTAAGAGGAAATGCGTAAGTCCTATTCGGTTAACCTCGCTCAGTAAAGATGAAAGGAGTTTTTCGGTGAGATTCACACATATTGTAACTGTAACGCTACTTTGTTTCTTGTCTTTCTCTGTCTCGGCAGGGACAT
>JAPPDN010000867.1 GCA_028824575.1 Candidatus Poribacteria bacterium
TGCGATCTGCGATAAAGATTCCGTACGCCTTAACGAAGTTGGCAACCAGTTTGGCATTGATAAACGATACACCCGTATCGCTGACCTGATTGCTGACACAGATGTTGGCGTGGTTGACATGGCAGTACAACCGTGGATCCGTTCTCCTATTGTCAAAGCCGCTGCCGAAGCCGGTAAACACATCCTCTGCCAAAAACCGTTCGCAATGTCAATGCAACAAGCCGTCGAAATGGTCAACATCTGTGAGCGACACAATGTGCAACTCATGGTGAACCAAAACTCCTGCTTTGTGCCCGGTTTCCTCGCCATTGAACCCTACATCAACGCCGAACACCTCGGCGAAATCTACCACGTCTCCATAACCTGCAACGGATTTTATACCGAATTCCCTGAACGCCACTTGATCCCAGCGATGCAAGTGCACCACGTCGGGCTTGTCTATAAATGGTTCGGTGAATACGAAAGCGTTTACTGCCAAGCACACGGGCATAACCGCTCGATTGAGGAAGGCGAAACCGTGTCCACCGCGCTCTTCAAAAGTCGAAGCGGTGTACAGGGTTTGCTTTCGTGTAACTGGGCATTCCTTGCCAACCCCGGACGCAACTTACAACACCCGCACGAGGAAATCCGCATCCAAGGCACCAAAGGAGCGATCTACGGAAACAGTGCCGACATGACGGTTCACCTCACAGAACCAGAAACCCAAGAAATCAAACCGTCAATAGATGGCACATGGTTTCCTGATGCTTTTGGTAACGTGATGGCACACTTCTTGGAATGTCTACACGCTGGAGAGAAACCCATCACCGACGGACGCAGCAACCTGCACGTTGTCCAGACGCTTTTCGCTATGCATCAGTCCGCGAGGTCAGGAAAGGTTGCCCTTATTGACGATATTTCATTAAACGGCGATTATGACCTGAGTCCCCACCCTATTTACAGCGCGGATGATACAAGTATTTTGCAGTGACGGCTCCCCACCTTGTAAATAAGTATGGATTAATAACACCCAAGAGTGATATAATGTCAGATGGAGGAACTGGAAATGGACTACACAGACATTATTACCATTGAACCCGGTAAACGCGGCGGAAAGCCGTGTATCCGGGGAATGCGAATCACAGTTTACGAGGTGCTTGAGTACCTCGCCTCAGGCATGACAACCGCAGAAATTCTTGACGATTTCCCATATTTAACTGAAACAGACATCCGGGCATGCTTGGCATACGCGGCGGACAGAGAAAAAGCACAGATGGTTATCCACGCGAATGAAACTCCTATTCGATCAGAACCTGTCCCCTAAACTCGTAAACCAACTATCAGATCTCTTCCCTAATTCCATTCATGTCCAAGATGCTGGATTAGATACGGCAGAGGATACCGAGGTCTGGGACTACGCCCATGCCAAAGGGTATCTCGTCGTGTCAAAAGATGCAGACTTCGGCGAGAGAAGTGCTATTCACGGACATTCACCAAAAGTAATTTGGCTCAAACGCGGAAATTGCCCAACGAGTACCGTCGAAGGCATATTGAGAAATCATTACGCAGATATCCAAACCTTTGTAAAAGATGTAAATCAGGGATTACTTGTACTACTATAACCTTATCAATTCTTTATATCTTTGATACCCAACTCACTATATAATGTGAGTTGGGTAAAAAGGTGCCGTTTTTGCACATTTACCAATCGCCTCGCCGATTATCCCAGAGATGCGCTTTGACAACCTCTTCATTGAGTTCAGTCCCCCATCCTGGTCGCGTCGGTGTCTTCATGTAGCCGTCTACAATATCTGGCACATGCGTCGTCAAGTCGTCCTTCCACGGGACATCATCAATATCAATCTCCATGATTCGCACATTGGGCAAGACAGCACAGAGGCTCGCGCTCATATAGGTAGCGAGATGGCTATAGTAGTTATGTGGAGCAACGTTGAGTTGAAACACATTCGCAAGATCACCAATCTTCTTAGACGGCGCGAATCCGTTCCACGGCACATCTATCATGAAGACATCGGCAGCACGGCACTCGAAATAGGGTAGATACTCCCGCATGTAATACAGGTTCTCACCGGTACATATCTTTGTCGTCGTGGAATCCTTGATTTGACGGAGTGCCTCATGGTCGTACATATCAATCTCTAACCATAGCATGTCGAACGGTTCAAGCACCTTAGCGATACGCATGCACGCCTCCGGTTTGAAATTGAAGTTCAGATCAAGATTAATACCAATATCAGGACCAACTGCCTCTCTAAAGGTGCCGATTAAGGTTTCAATGTGTCGCAGGAGTTGAGGCGTTACGTTTCCGTCAGTGGTCCCGGTTCCGTTACTGAAGCCAGGGAAATAGACGGAAGCCGGGTCGCCGGGAATGACAATGTTGGTTTTAAGAGCGGTGAATCCCTTCTCAACAACTTCCCGCCCCAACGCGGCGATGTCATCCATCGTTCTTAAAGGTGGCACGCCAATGAGTTCAAAGTTGCGTGCGCGAGAGGAACCACAGTGTGACCAATAGACACGCACATTATCGCGTGTCGGTCCACCGAACAGTTCCACAACGGAGATTCCCAACGCTTTCGCCTTAATATCCACCAACGCACACTCAATACCCGCGATCGCTTTCGCAGCGATGCCACCGGGGCTTTGTCGAGAACCGCGAATCATGTCCCAAAACCGCATCTCATACGCACGCGGATCACGTCCGATGAGCAATGGTGTAAGGTCTTTGATAGTCCCCGCCACGCCGTTAGGATTCCTGCCGTCGCTACATTCGCCGTAGCCGGTGACACCTTCATCGGTTTCCACCTTCACAAAAATCCAAGGCCGCCACCCCGCATCCACAATAAACGTTTCAATGTTTGTAATTTTCATGCAAGTCTCCCTACAGTTCAATAACCGCTTTCCGCCGATCTGACTCAAGGAGCGCGTCACAGACGCGCATTGTGTTGACGGCAACATCGGACCACTGTGCCTCCAGATTTCCAGATTGCACAATCCGAGAGAAACACTCTATCATTGTGACTTCTTGGATGCACCCTTCAACGGTGTTTCGCTCGTTCCCATCCGAACCGTGAACCCAAAATCGAGCAGTATCTTCGGAGGTTGGAACAGTGAAATCATCACAGACAACCGAGGCACGCGTGCCTGCTACCTCAAACCACTTTCGGAGTCCTGTGTCGAACCCACAATCCAAAGTAGCGATGCGTTCATCGTCAAACCAGAGGATACCCGTAAGATTGAAATCGACACCCACCTTGTAGCGCGCCGTTGCGAACACCTGTGTCGGCATCTGTTCAAATGCCCAGAGAATGGCGCGGACACAGTAATAACCTAAATCGCCGAGGCTTCCACCCGCGAATTCCTTCATCGCACGGATATTCCCAACAGGAATTGTATCCCAATTGAAAGTGAACGCCGCTGTCACTCGACGAAGTTTTCCGAGCGTGCTGTCTGTTATTTTTTGCTTCATTGCCGCTGTGCGATCATGGTGCTCCCACATGACACCGTCCATCAGTTGCACACCGCTTTGGTGAGACTCGTCTGCCAAAGC
>JAPPDN010000870.1 GCA_028824575.1 Candidatus Poribacteria bacterium
CACGTGGCAGGTTGATGAGGTCACTGTTGAGACGGCACGGAGTTACTCGGAGATTGTTGTCGTTGGTGAGGAGAAGATGGGGTTCCTTCACTATTTCAGCGGTATCTTGGCGAAACTCGGATTGAACGTTGAGATGTGTAAGTGTTCTGGGTTGGGTGGACAGGCGATTGACCGGTTCTATGTTCAACCGGTGGCTGATCCGAAGGCGGTACACGCTGATATTACGGCAGCGTTGGAGGCTGAGAACGGGCAATAGTCTTGATTTGAAGGGGAAGATATGAAAAAACGCGTACTTATTACGGGGGCGGCTGGCACCGTCGGCACCGCGCTCTGGAAGGCGTGGGAAGAACAGGATACCTATACACTCACATTGATGGATATCAATCCAATTGTAGGGGCAAGTTCCCGCGTCGTGCAAGCGGATATTCGCGACTACGCTGCGATGCAGGAATTGTGCCGCGAGCAAGATGTGTTGGTGCATCTGGCATACATCCGCCAAGATTCGCTTGGGAAGGTGCCCGGCGAAGTCAGCGACATTGGCGCGTCTATGACCCTCTTTGAAGCAGCACGAGAGGGCGGGGTCAAAAAGATTATATACGCCAGCACGAACCACGTTTCAGGCTGGAATGAGCGATTGAGCTCGCCACCTCGGTTCTCTACCGGTGATCAGTTTCGTCCGGACGGGTGGTACGGCGCGATGAAGGGAATGGCAGAGATCGCGGGACGGTATCTCGTCGATGCACACGATATGCGGTTCATTAGTATCCGTATCGGGAGTTTTAATGGAACGTACGAACCGAGCGGGATTCGCCACTGTAGCACACTCCTGACTCCACGAGATTGCGTCCAACTCTTCGGTCTGGCTGTTGATTACGATGGACCGGTGAAATATCTGGTTACGTATGGACGTTCTGCAAACTCTGACGGGTATCAGCAGAGCTACCTTGATATTAGCGGTGCTGTTGAGGTGTTGGGGTATCAACCGCAGGACAATTTGGTTAAAACGCATCTCCACAAATATCTTTAAAATACCTTGCGGTTCGGTGAAATGGGTTTGATGTTTTGGCGTTTCGTTCCGTATATCCGTTCTCCATTACATTACGAACTCTGTTTTTGGGACTAAGAAGAAAAAATGCGTGAAAATCCGAACTACACTGACCTCTACTATCAGAATACGACTTCCCACTCTCAGATCATTGACATTATAACAGAATGCATTGTGCCACTCGGCGAGGTGGCTGCACCGATTGATTGGGAAACTCTTTTTCGGAATGCGCATCCGGTGGAAGTAGAAATTGGATTCGGTAAGGGACGTTTCCTGCTTGAAGCGTCGAAACGGCATCCGAAAGTTAACTATATCGGCGTAGAACGGGCGCAGAAATACGTTGAATTGACACGGGCGCGGTTTGAAAAGTACATCCGACATTTCGGTATTGATAGAGCGTCTGGGATGTTCTCAAATGTTCGGCTCGCGTGGACGGATGCCAACTATTTTTTGACGCGATATGTCGCTGCAGCGTCCGTGCAGGCGTATCATATCTATTTCCCGGACCCCTGGCCCAGAAAGCGGCAGCAAAAACGGCGGATTTTTCGGAATCAAGACTTTCTGGAAGCCTTGACGCGCACACTCAACTCAGATCGTGGTAGGTTGTATGTTGTGACAGATTATGCGGCATATTTCCAGGAGATTCAGGAACGGCTTGCAGGTTTGTCGGTACTTCATCCTATTGATGTTGCTCTCAAACCCGATCGCGATATCGCCACGAACTTTGAAGCCAAGTATATCTTGGAGGGTAGACCTATCTATCGGGCAGTTTATGAGAAAGTTTCGTCTTAGAATCAAGTGAAAATAGAATTAGAAACCAACTCCGGTAATGAAATGGAGGGTTTATTTCCTTGGGTGTTTCTTCAACTCGATAGAGAAAAACCTTCAATGAGCAATCACCGTCATTACTCCGCAAGGAAAAATAAAAAAATGGAAACTGTAGAAACGACTGCGACACGAACCTTCCTAACGCCTGAAGAATATCTCGCGAGGGAGCGGAAAGCACTGGACAAAAGTGAATATCGGGACGGACAGATATATACAATGCCAGGTGCAAGTCGTAAGCATAACCTTATTACGGCAAACACACTGGCTGAGCTCCACGTCCAATTGCGCAATCGGATATGTGAAGTTTATTCAAGCGATATGCGTGTGAAGGTAAGTTCAACAGGACGATATACCTATCCAGATGTTGTCGTAGTCTGTGAAGAACCGCATTTTGAAGATTCACATTTTGATACACTCTTAAATCCAACTGTGTTGATAGAGGTGCTTTCGCCATCAACTGCTGCCTATGACCGAGGCGATAAATTCGCGTCCTATCAGAAACTTGATTCGTTGTGTGAGTATGTGCTTATTTCACAAGACAACGTTTGCGTTGAACACTATCTACGAGAGGGACAGACGTGGGATTTGACGGAATTTCGCTCGTTTAATGATATGTTTTCTCTGGTTTCAATAAACTGTGAATTATCTTTACAGGCGATCTATGCGAAAGTTCAGTTCTCTCAGGAGTAGACGCAACCATCAGAACGTGCCACAAACCGACACAGGAGCATGAAGATGCAAGCAGAACAACGCGACAATGCGACACCTGAATTGTGGCAATCTCTGCCGAATGTGCCCGGAGTTTATCTCATGAAAGCCTCCGATGGCACTGTCATGTATGTCGGAAAAGCAGTCCGTTTGCGAACTCGCGTGCGCTCCTATTTTCGTGAGAAATCTACGTCTGGATTGACTTCGCAGATGATGCGGTATGTTACTGAAGTTGATTATATCGTCACAGAGACGGAAGTAGAGGCGTTGATTCTGGAAAATAACCTGATTAAGGCGCATCAACCCCGCTACAACGTGAAACTGAAAGACGATAAACGCTACCCGTACCTACGCGTGACCACGGATGAACCTTTTCCGCGCATCCATATCACCCGTAAAGCCGAGAATGACGGAACACGATATTTCGGTCCGTTTGTTCATGTACGTTCAACACGTCAGGTACTGAAGCAGTTGACAAAGTTCTTTCCTATTCGTACCTGTACCTTACCGCTCACAGAGACAGAAAATAAGTACCGGGTCTGTTTAGATTATCATATCGGACGCTGCCCGGGGCCTTGTGCAGATAAGATTAGTGTTGCAGATTACGACGAGATCGTTCGGAAGGTGTGTCAGTTCTTGAGTGGGAATACGGACGCTGTTGTTAAGGAATTGACGGAACAGATGGAAGCCGCGGCGGAGGCACTCGATTTTGAGACTGCTGCGAAGTATCGCGATACGCTTAAAGACGTTCAACAGGCGATTACAACACAGAACATGGATAGTGTTTCCGCAGCAGATGAGGATGTCATCGGCATTGCGGCGCGGCCTGATATTGCGTGTGTGCAGCTGCTCCGGGTTCGAGATGGTAAACTGCTTGAACGTGAGCACTACTACCTCAATGACGCAGATCCTGAATCGCTTGCGACGGCGTTAAGTGCGTTCATTTCGCAGTATTATCAAAAT
>JAPPDN010000589.1 GCA_028824575.1 Candidatus Poribacteria bacterium
AACGATTGTATCAAACATCTCTTTTCCTCTGTGGTCTGAATTAATTATCTGTTAAAGCGACGATCCCGGGGAGTGGCTTGCCTTCTAAAAACTCTAATGAGGCACCGCCGCCCGTTGAGATATGTGTCATCCGATCTGCGACCCCGGCTTGTTGTATCGCTGCGACACAATCACCACCACCGATGATGCTCACCGATCCCGAATCGGCAATCTGTTTCGCCACCGCGATCGTGCCTTGTGCAAACTTCTCGAATTCATAGACACCTAAAGGACCATTCCATACCACTGTTTTTGCGAGCGCGATCTGCTCACCAAAAGCGGATACGGTTTCATGCCCGATATCTAACCCTTGCCATCCTTCCGGGATAGACCTTTTGTCAATAACCTGAGATTCGGTTTCCGGGTCAAAATTGCGTCCGACAACGTGGTCTACTGGTAATAAAACGGTATCTGAGAAATCTGCCCTTTCAACCAACGATTTTGCAACGTCAAGTTTCTCAGTTTCAACAAGCGAGTTACCGATACCTAACCCCATCGCTGACAGAAAGGTGTACGCCATACCACCGCCGATGAGGAGTTTATCCACCTGTTCAAGGAGCGTTTCAATTAACGTAATTTTGTCGGATATCTTCGCACCACCGAGAATAGCGACATAAGGACGTGCCGGGTTTTCGAGACTCGTGCTGAGATAATAGATTTCGCGTGCCATCAAGAGCCCCGCGACACACGGATTGAGATAGTGGGTTACCCCCTCGGTTGAAGCGTGTGCGCGGTGTGCTGTGCCGAAGGCATCATTGACATAGACTTCCGCGAGCGAAGCGAGTTGCTGAGCAAACACCGTGTCGTTCTCGGTCTCCTCAGCGTAAAAACGGATATTCTCAAGGAGTAACACATCGCCGTTGTCTAATTCCGCAACAGCACTTTCCACAAATTCACCGATGCAATCCTTGACGTGTGCAACGCGCCTGCCGAGCTTCCGGCTCAAGGCTATAGCAATCGGTTCCGTCGAGAGTGCTTCCCGATCAGAGGCCGAACCTACCTCCGGTCTACCTAAGTGTGTCACCAAGATGATTTTAGCATCCGAGTTAATAAGTGCCAAGAGCGTCGGCAATGCAGCGGTGATGCGCGTCTCATCTGCAATCTTCCCATCCTGCATCGGAACGTTGAAGTCTACACGCACAAGCACGCGTTTTCCGGTAACGTCGATGTCCTTTAATTCAAGTTTCTCCACGAGTCTGATTCTCCCATCGCCTTGCTATTACGCAAGGTTCGCCGCCGTTACCGAGAGCTGCGCCGCTTCAGATAAATCCTCCGCCAGTTGAACATCCAAGTCCGACTCAGCGATAATCTGTTTACCGAGTTCAACATTTGTCCCTTCCAATCGGACCACAAGAGGAACGTTGAGTTCAACCTGTTTCGCTGCTTCAACGATCCCGTTCGCGATGGTGTCACATTTCATGATACCGCCAAAGATATTGACGAGAACAGCCTTCACATTTTCATCTGCGAGGATAAGACGGAAGGCGTGCGCGACTGCCTCCACGGTTGCGCCACCGCCAACATCAAGGAAATTTGCGGGTTCGCCGCCGTTCTGCTTGATAATGTCCATCGTTGCCATCGCTAATCCCGCGCCGTTCACCATACAGCCGATGTCGCCGTCAAGACGGATATAGCTCAAACCGGATTCGCTCGCCTCCAATTCACTCGGATCCTCTTCGTGCGGATCACGCATTTCAGCTATGTCCGGATGCCGCCAGAGCGAATTGTCGTCGAGGTTGACCTTAGAATCAAGGGCAACGATGTCTAATTCACTGTCTGTTCTTACGATTGCCAACGGGTTAATCTCTACCAGTGAACAGTCGCATCCGATAAAGGCATTGTAAAGTGATAAAATCAGTGCTACGGCATTTGGAATGATCGGACGGTAACTTGTGTCGGTGATCAGTTTGTATGCGAACGCTCGCGCTTGAAATTCTGTTAAACCGAAAGCGGGGTCAATTTGGGTTCGAATGATCTTTTCAGGGGTTTGCGCTGCGACCTCTTCAATGTTGACACCGCCTTCCTCACTGCCGATTAAGGTGAGCTGTGAGGTCTCCCGATCAAGCAATATAGCGAGGTAGTACTCTTTCTCGATTTCTACGGCTGTAGCGATAAGTACTTTACGGACACGTTTCCCTTCGGAACCGGTCTGCGGTGTTACGAGCTGCATGCCGAGGAGTGTTTCAGCGTGCTGTCTGACTTCTGTCGGTGAGTTTGCGACTTTGATACCCCCACCTTTCCCGCGCCCGCCCGCATGAATTTGTGCTTTGACAACATATCTGCTACAATTAAGTTCCCGGGCAACGGTTTCGGCTTCTTCTGGTGTTTCTGCAACGCTACCCGGTAGCATGTTAACACCATGGGATTCTAAAATCTGTTTGGCTTGGTATTCGTGGATATTCATGTTTTCTGTATGATTCTTTGGTATTTATGGTATATCTGATCATCGTGTTCTGGGTTAATTTCGTTAGAAAATTATACCACACTTGCGGCAAAATTGCAAGTTTTTCAAGCGTATTGGCTATCGCTGTCGAAGCCTATTTGTAGTGTATGCAAAAGTTTGCACTATCCTTTTCGATCTTTGGGACTCTATATAAAAAACAGTTGTTGTCTCATTGAATGGACAGTACAACAGGGAGAGAAAATATTATGAGAGTTATTCAATCTTGGTGGAAATTCGCAAGGATTTTTCGATTACACTGGGAATACTATTGGTCGTACCATCATCCGAAAACCAGTCAAAAAGTGCAGGCGATGCAGAAGATAGAATGTCTCCGAAATAAAGCCCGTTTTCGTATCCGAGAGAGTGATGATACCCTGCATGAGTTCCAAGTCTTCAGTCCAAAAGAGAGTGAAGGAAATACAAATTTCTTGTTCTTAGTCGATGAAGAAGCTAATGCCTACGCAGATATGCCGAAAGACTGGCAGATGGTTGACTCACACGGTGCCGAAGCGTGTGGTGATGTCGTCGGTTTCTTGGATGGCAAACGTTATCTATTTGAGGGTGGGTCCAACAAACTACTCGCCGTGGCAGAAGAATAAAATTCCGCACTGGATTTATGGAGCATTTAGAGCCATCCAAAGCGGTTGAGTGATTTTTAGAGGCAGAATGTGGGACATCAACCTGACGGACGTTCTTGTATCACAGGGATCACATAACTCCGAATTGTCAATCCCTCTATAGTTTCTGTCTCCGCTCGCGGTTCCGGCGTATTGCGATGGTCAAACACAACGTAGTATCCTTCTTCGGCACCCTCCGTTCTGATGTACGCTGCGAGTTGTGCTTTACCTGCCTGATAACGGCGATCTCCACCCCAGATTTTTGTTTCAACGATGTATTTTGGGTTTCTGTGGAGAATTAGAATATCCATTCTACCGCGCCCTGTTTGCACCTCAAGATACATAGTTCCGCCCACACTTTGAACAAACTGCTCAAGGTAAGCAAAGAGCAGATGCTGTCCGACATATTCTCGTGGCGTATCTGGAAC
>JAPPDN010000545.1 GCA_028824575.1 Candidatus Poribacteria bacterium
ACCAGATTGACCCGCTCGTGGTGAAAGTCGTGAAGGTCCGTTCCGTACTCACCTGCCAGAATAGCGAAGGCGTTTGTGCTAAAGGCTTCGGGAACGATCTGACAACGAATAACCTCGTCAATGTTGGCGAAGCTGTCGGAATTATCGCCGCACAATCCATCGGGGAACCCGGAACGCAGCTGACGATGCGTACCTTCCACACAGGGGGTGCTGTTGAGGATGTCTCGGAAGCCCGTCAGCACAGGATCCTATCCAAAGCCAGCGGCACCGTACGTTTCCGAGATTTCCAACCTGGACGAACCGTCAAACAGGAACGAGATCTCTGGATCGCTACCGAAAACCGAGCAAATCTTGATGGACCTGCTTACAAAGTCCAACAAGTTAATCACCCCGGTTGCCAACTGCGTGAAGGCGAATTACTCAGCGAGAAACAGTATAGCGAAAACACTGAGCGGTATAAAGGTTTTGATACCAAGACGTGGCTCTACGAAGTTACTGCTGTTTTGGATAGCGACTGCCCTTTGAAGATCGGTCAGCAGTTGTCACAGGCAGAGTATGCCAGAGCACTCGCAGAATACGGTTTCCAACGGTTTGTAACGCCTCACTACCGCGTAACACAAGTACAACACCCCGATGTCTCGGCTAAGGCTGGTGATCTACTCACTGAAGAAGCCGTAAAGCAGCTGAAGGATGAGATTCGACAGGGATTTGATATAGAGTTGTATTACTTAGATCCAGATACAGGCGAACTCGTTAAGGAAGAAGATCTTAAGGAAGCGAGTAACGCTTCTCTTGGACAAACGAATGCCACCGCGGATAATGAGGAAGACGATACCGGTTTCAAGCGCGTTTATCGTGTAACCGATGTAGATGAGAAGGTCCAAAAGAACTTTCCATTTAAGGTCGGACAAGAAATACCGGCGGAAGAAATTACGCCGTGGTTGACGCCATTTGAAATAGATTCAAAGCCAATTTACGTTGTCAATAAGGAGATTTCCGGTGGATCTTCCCTGCTTGAACAGACTGTTTTGCCAAGTGATAGTACGAGTGCGGATGCGTCGCCGCTTAAAGCCGGTGCTGAGTTGAGTACAACTGATTATGAGCGTGCCTGCACCGCGTATCGAGATAATGGATGGGCATTTAAGGTCGAAAAGCAGGAGATTGAACGCCACCGCGTAACAAAGGTGTATCATGAAGAATGTCCGCTTAAACCTGGCGAAGAGTTAACAGCGGATGCGTTAAGTCGTGCACATAGACGATTTACCGGTTTTGATGTACAAAAATTACGCCACCGCGTAACACAGGTACATCATCCGGACTGTCTACTTAAACCGGGAGATTTGCTCGGTGAGAGTGAAGCAAAGCAGCAGCATGAGACTTATCTCGGTTTCACTACTTCTACAAGTGAAACTACAGTCGGCGGCTTTGAAGCAGAACGTGTATATCGTATAACTGCTGTCAATCACTCGGACTGCCCGCTGGAAGTAGGCGAACTGTTGACACAACATGAGGCAACCGCGAAGCGTCGACAATATAAAGGCTTGGAAGTCGCACGCCATTATGAAGTGACAAATATTGAAGACGGAACCACGGCGGTAACTGCCGGGCAACGCCTCACCGAAACTGAATATAGGTCATTGCGCAAGACAGATACCGAACTCACCGAAAAAGTAGTGAGTCGTTACCACGTTGTGAGTGTCCATCATCCTGAACTCGAACTGGAGGTCGGGGCTGAACTGGCTGAAGAAGACTACCGAACCTATAATCGAAAGTTCAAGGGATTTGATACTGAACTCATCTACAAAATTGTTGAGGACAAACGGGACACGGAAACACCACTTGAACCAGGTACGGAGCTTCTCGCGAAGGAATACCGTGCCTTGGAGAAAGCAAATAAGAAGGTTACCCATACGGTAACTGCCGTCTATCATCCGAATTGTGCCTATGCCGTTGGCGATGAATTGTCAGCAGAACAGTACACGGAGGCGAAGGCGAAGTACCGCGGATTTGAAGTAGATGAATTATCCCTTCAGATGCGAATTGAGGTCGAAACGACTGATGGGACGCGAGTACCGCATGTCATTCCAGCGGACTATTCGTTCTCTCTATCAGAAGGCGATAGCATCCGACAAGGAGAAACTCTCGCTGAATTGCACGAGAGAACAGCGAACCTTGATATCGTTGCCGGTATTCCGCGGGTTACCGATCTGTTTGAAGCGCGACGCTTAAAACGCGGCGATGCCGCACAAATCGCTGAAATTGAGGGATTTGTCCGATCCGCAGGCACAAAGGGTGGCGTGCCCCAGTATCGCATTGAGCATGAAGGATATGTGAGTCGTCCCTACCAGATTCCTGATGAGAAACGACGTGTCGCCGAAGGTGATTGGGTGGATGCAGGCGAACCGCTTACCAGTGGTTTCCTTAATCCACACGATATTTTGAGTATCGGACGGACCACTATTGAGGGTGTACCCGTTGAAGGCGAAGAAGCCGTGTGGGCATATCTCGTTGATGAAGTGCAGAAAGTCTACGGCAAAGGCACTATCAACGATAAACATGTTGAGACGATAGTCCGACAGATGCTGACCAAGATTCGCATTACTGAACCCGGTGATACGGACTTCTATCCGAATGATGAAGTGCAGCGCAAACGCTTTGAGCGCATCAACAGTGAAATTGAGGCAGAAGGTGGCACACCTGCTACGGGTGAACCGATCCTCCAGAGCATCAGCAAAGCCTCCTTAAGCACCGATAGCTTCATCTCTGCCGCCTCCTTCCAGCAAACAACGAAGGTACTCACGGATGCCGCTGTCAGTGGACAAACCGACCAACTCTTCGGTCTAAAGGAGAATGTCATCCTCGGACGTCTCATCCCTGCGGGCAGTGGGTTCTCCAGTTTCCAGAACCTTGAAATATCCGCGGTTGAGTCAGAAGAAGCTGCAGAAGCAAGCGATGATGATTAATACGCGCTATCATAGGGGTGGGTTCGACTACCTACCCCTATGTCTTCGTATCATCCGCATCAAGAAAGCCAAGGAATCCTGTTCGTAGTAGGTCAATTCATTGCCCGTTTCTGACCTTGAAACTATCTTTTCAAAATCGCCTAATACGGAATCCTGTTCGTAGTAGGTCAATTCACTGCCCGTTTCTGACCTTGAAACTATCTTTTCAAAATCGTCTAATACGGAATCCGGTTTGTAGTAGGTCAATTCATTGCCCGTTTCTGAGCGGAGACCTGTGATAAATCGCACTACTATGAACGAGTCTATCTACAATAGGACTTACGCAGATTACTCTTTTGTAGCATAGCAGACCGTTGGCCTCCTGTGCACTGAGAATGTCTCTGTTTTGCGGCGTACTCACCCCGGTGAATGCCCATAAGGCATTCATACCGTTGATTCATGCGACCTGCATTTTTCAGAGTTTACCCGCTAACCGAGCCTCATATCCTCAAAATTGTGTAAGTCCTGAGAAAAATATCTTGACTTTATATGGGATATTGTTGTATAATTTTACATATTAAGACA
>JAPPDN010000532.1 GCA_028824575.1 Candidatus Poribacteria bacterium
ATCTTCGCTTTTTTGTTCCACAAGTTACTAACACCGCAGAAGGGATATGGCTTGTCCGAAAGCCTGCGCTGGATATGCTTTACACACGTCCCGCAAAAATGGAGCAGATACTATTGAAGTTTTCACCCGTCGGACTGTATGACGCGGCAACTGAAGCGTGGGCCGGCACCGACTTAAATGGACTACAAGATTTTTTCACAGCAGTTCAACGGTATCATCAGGCGGTCATTGACTATTATCTCGATAATAAAATATTTGAGTCTCGGCTATGGTTCGTTGGTGCCGAGGGTGACATCGACTGGAACCTGATGCCGCAGTTTTCATTTAAAAGAAGTGATATTGGCATCAATGCAAAACGAGCGTTCCCGGATTTATGCCTGCTGTTGATGATTAATCTGGTCCTGTTCGCAATAATATTCCTGATTTTCGTTCGGAGTGAGGTGTAGAATGGTTATCAGTTGTCAGTTACCAGTTTTCAGTTAAGAGGTTTTTGTGGAGAGAACAGCGAATGCTGCCACAAGGCGTTAACTGATGACTGAAAGGATTACGCAGTAATCCGTACCGATAACTGAAAACTATTAAAACCGATAACTGAGGACTGATAACTAATGTGGCATATCACGAAACGCGAACTCTATGACAACCTCAATAGCCTCCGATTCGCACTGACGACCCTCTTGCTGTTAGCATTGATGTTAACCAATGCCATCGGACATCTCCACGAGCATCCAAAGCGGATACGGACATATAACGCTGCTGTCGCCGAATCGCTGGATCTTTTGTCGTCTCATGCCGACGACAGTTTGTATAAACTCACACAACAGGGACCCGGAAAACTCTACAAAAAGCCGTCACCGCTGCATTTCTGTGCAGAGGGTGGAGAACGCTTATTGCCAAACATCATTGAAGGCGGCAACCCCTATGTATATTCTACCAACATAATAGGGGTCTGGCAACTGAGTTATCCCGATGCCAGCATAAACCGGAAGCGCGTTGGACCAGATGTTACTAAAGTGGATTGGGCATTTATCATCGCTTATGTCTTGAGTTTAATTGCGCTCTTATTCACTTTTGATAGCATCTCCGGTGAACGTGAGCACGGCACCCTTCGGTTAATGTTATCGAATGCAGTGCCACGCCACACTGTATTGATCGGTAAGTTTTTAGGCGCGTTGATAAGCGTTAGCATCCCATTTACGCTTGCGGCGTTGATGAACCTTTTGATAATGTCCACATCAAGTGTAGTTCACCTCAACACAGAAGCGTGGGGACGTTTAGGTATTATCTTCTTTATTGCGCTCCTCTACACGTGTTTCTTTCTGGCATTCGGACTGTTAGTATCTGCGCGTGTACAACGAAGCGCAGTGAGTCTGGTGATACTCCTATTGATTTGGGTTACCTTTGTTGTTTTTATGCCGAGTACGCTCGCTTCCATCGCAAGCGAATTCTCACCGTCAATGTCCGCTGAGGAAGAATGGATGCGTTATTACCAAAGGCATAATGAACTCCGGGATAAGTACAGCTATTACCTTTATTCAGATGAAGTGGACAAAAAAACGCTGACAGCGAAGAGCGAGTTCTATACCAAAGATGTAGAAATGAGAGAAAATTTAAACCGAGAATTCCTCACCAGCAAAATCGCGCAGGTGCAACAGGCACGGTCTATCACTCACACTTCGCCTGCTACCCTCCTTCAATATCTCCTTGAATCTTTTGCTGGAACGGGTTTTGAACGGCATTTGCAATTTGTGGATAATGTGGAACGTTACGCTCAACAATACCGTGAATTTGTCGCTGATATTGATAGATCGGATTCGGAGAGTCTCCATATTATTGGTGTTCGTGAAGGTATGACAAAGAAAAAGGTCTCGCCAACGGCAGTACCAAGATTTGAAGATACGCTGAGTCTTGGTAAGGATTTTAACGACTCGGCAATGGAAATACTGTTGTTGACGATGTTTGTTGTGCTACTATTGTCGGGTGCTTATCTCGCATTCGTCCGTGTCGAGATTTAGCGATTGACCACGCAACCCGCCGAATGCAACACGCGCATTCGGTGTTGATTCCCTACCTTTCCTTCGTTTCTATTATCGAACCGAAGGAACTTTCCAAAACATTTCAAACAAAAAAGTACGAATTTGCAACCCTCTCGCCTATAATATCTGTCACACGTCACAAGCCAATATTGTTGATTGGAGAACACGTATGAAAAACGACGATGCCAAATATGTCGAACGCATCTTGGCAGGCGACGCAGATGCCTTCACGACTCTCGTGAAAAAGTACGAAAAACAGATACACACATTCGTATGGCGGAGGGTCAAAGATTACCACATCGCTGAAGAAATTACGCAGGATACTTTTCTCAGGGCTTACCAAAAACTCGGTACGTTGAGAGACCCAAACAGGTTTTCGGGGTGGCTTTATATGATCGCTACCCGCCGCTTTCTCACATGGTTTGATGAGAAAACAGTTCCGATGCAGTCCTTAGACGCGATGCGTGAAGGAGAAATAGAGGCACTGCTCTACGCCCGGTATATGATGGAACAGACTGAAAAGTTGGCGACAGAAAAGCAACGCGAAGTCGTTGGATACCTCCTTGAAAAATTACCGGCGCGTGAGCGGACAGTGGTGGTACTTCACTATCTAAGTGAGATGAGTTGCGAAGAAATCGGCGGCTTTCTGGAGATGTCACCGAATACGATCAAGAGCCGACTTCACCGCGCGCGAAAGCGATTACAGAAGGAAGCACCTATCGTTCATGAAATTTTGGGCGGTTCCCGACACTCTGAGGATCTCATGGAGGATATTATGAATTGGATTCAGATGAACGAACCCGGCACCCGACACGCCGTAAACACGCTATCTGCAACTTCGGATAAGACACTCTATGCCGTTATTGGGGACGAAAGTATTTACAAATTACCCACTGGTGAAGAAACATGGCGATTGGTTAATAGCGATTTCCTACGTCAAGACACACACGGCAGTATACCTCAAGCGGAAAACGGTGGCACACTCTACATTATTCCGTCGCATGAATTATTCGCTTCAACGGACGAGGGTACAACATGGCATTCGGTCGGTCCTTGTCCGAAAGGCTATACACGAGAACTTATAATAACGGAAGGAACCTTTTATCTTTGCCTTGATAACGGTATTTTTCGATCTGATAATGCTGGCAATTCATGGACGGCAATGACTGATGGCTTACACAGTCGCTTGACAGAGCACGCTGGCATCCGTTCGTTACGGATACATCAAGACACGCTGTTTGCTGGTACGAATCGCGGGATATACCGACTTAACGCCGGGACTTGGGAACACCTGCCACTGCCGGTGGATGACATTGTTAGTGTCGATCCTGTCGTCGTATCTGAAGACTGTATCTATGTGGCAGTATCGGTGAATTTTCTGGAAGGCGATGGAACGCCTCAAGAAAATTTCATGCCACTATGGAGAGGTGAGAAGTTGTCGTGGTGGGTCTTCAGATCCGCCGATGGTGGCGATTCTTGGACAGATAT
>JAPPDN010000417.1 GCA_028824575.1 Candidatus Poribacteria bacterium
TCTTCTATTTGCGCCGCTGATCAGCAATATACTCACGTAGCTTCTCGATCGCGGGGGAATCCACATCCCGCAGAGGTGCACCAGCCGGGTGTTTGTGGAAATTTACCTTTTCGTCCAGTTGGGCTTCAGCGCTGAGGATCGGACAGGTCAGGTCACCCAGTCGGCCTTCAGGTGCAGAGAAAGCGCCTTGTGGATACGGCCAATCGGTCCACC
This sequence comes from Candidatus Poribacteria bacterium, assembly GCA_028824575.1. Classification (GTDB taxonomy): domain Bacteria; phylum Poribacteria; class WGA-4E; order WGA-4E; family WGA-3G; genus WGA-3G. The sequence continues at coordinate 214 of JAPPDN010000417.1, forward strand.
GGCCAGAGGTAACAATATCTCTCGATTGGGTCTTTTCGAGAAGCCCAAAACTGACAAACTGATCAAGTTTGTAGAAGCCAATGTGTTCTTCGGGATGCCGTAGCTCCTTGCGACTATACCCCAGGGCTTCGAGGCAGGTGCTTACTGTAGGGGCATCTGTTTTCCAAATTGCCCAGTCTATGTCGCTGTGGACCCGCAAGCTTTCGCCTAACAGAAAATCCAAAGCCCACCCACCACCCAACCAGTGCGGAATAGAACGAGCTGTCAATACCTCATGAATTTCTCTGATCAGCCCAAGCTGGATGGGATTCGGATCTTCCAGACATCCGCGAATTACAATTTTAGACATGGATCAAACTCATAGGAAACATGCCGCTTCAGTGTTCTGAAGCGGCATGACGGCTAATGTCTTCGAGTTAAGAAAAAATACCTGGCTTTGGTTTATACCCCATTTTTCGATTTACAGCAAGTATTCGTTCATTATATGAAAAATTACCCATATTAGATTCTCAATAAGGCTTTTGCATCCTCCCATTGAATTTGCAAATTCGTTCGCTAATGATTCTAAGTAAGGTAGGTATCTCTGAAAGTGATTTGATATGGGATCTGACACACGACAACTCAGGACAGGAAGTATGGAACATTACTGTCCAACAATGTCTATTCGTCAGCTCTATAAACGTCTGAGTGCCTTTACTGGGTCGGAATTCGCTGCACGAAGCGTCTGCGACCCAACTACTGTGAGAACAACTGCTACCATCACGGCAACAACACCACCGAACAGCCACGGACTCATTGTGGTTCGGAGGGGGAACTGGTTTAACCAGAGGTGGTTTGCAAACCACGCAGCAGGAGCTGCAAGTAGAACCGCCACAACAAGCATCAAGAGAAAATCCTTTGACAAGAGCACAGCGATCTGCCAAGAACTCGCTCCCAGAACCTTACGTATTGCAACTGCCTTGACCTGCATTTCCATGACATGCATAGCTATTCCCAACACGCCAAGTAAGGCCAAAAGCACCCCGAAAGCGCTAATCAGAGCAATGATATGCAAAACATCGGAATAGACTCCAGCGCGCATTCCTTTTTGGATTTGCGTCGTAAACAGATCGTACTCCACTTTCCAAGGACTTCCTAACTCAGCCCAGACCTGTTCGAGGTGCGCAACCGCCTCAGGCATATGGCCGGGTAACACGCGCACGTTTGCCCAATTTATACGCGCTGGCTCACAGAGCAGTATGACAGGATCAATATCCGTGCCTATGTCATATGTCTGAAAGTCTTCCAGAATCCCCACAATGATAGGTTTCGTGTTCTTCCCTGACATGTTCAAGACTTGACCTATCGCTTGCTCTTCGTTTTCCAGACCTAGCAGCCGAATAGCGGTTCTATTGAGCAGCACACTCCTGTGAATATCCGATGGGCGATTGAAGTAACGGCCTGCAAGTAGCTTGAGTTTCAGGTTCGAAACAAAATTGTAGTCCACTATTAATTCGGAAACTGAAACTGTCTTAGGATCACCTCTCCCAATCGTCACCGAACGTGCTGATCGCTCACCCCGCATCAGAATCTGTGAGGAACCAGAAATGAACTCCACTGAGGGCGATTGCTCCATCGCCTGCCGGAACACGTCGTAGCCCACTCCCTGAAGCCGTACGTTCACTATATTTTTATGATCAAATCCATAGTCGGACGATACCAAATATCGGAACTGCTGGTACACGAACAGGGTCGAGAGGACGAAGAATAACGACATGCCAAACTGCCCCACCACAAACATCCGATTGAATGACTTGGCTCGATCCTTTGTAAAACTTCCTCCCTTCAAGATCAAGACTGGGACGAATCGGGAAAGATGAAGTGCGGGGTAGGTGCCCGCAAGAATGCCTACGCCTACGCTGAAACCAAGGACAGTGAGATAGACCGTCAGATCTTTGAGAACGTCGAGCTTGATGCGGGCCAAGGGAAAAAATGAAGTAAAGAACATCTCGTTGAAAGCAGGAATTAACCATACCAACAGCCACATGGCAAAAAACGTCGCCAGCAATACTGTTAGAATCGACTCCATCAAGATTTGGCCAATGATCTGTCTGCGATATGCACCTACGACTTTCCGAATTGCCACCTCGTGGGCTCTGGCCATTGCTCTGGCCACAAATAAGTTGGTATAATTGTAGCACGCCCCTATCAGGATTATAGCGGCCAGAAAACTCACAAAATAAACACCCATGCCTGGAACCATCCAACTAAGTTGGTTAACTCTCATGACGCTCAGGTTGACGTCGGTCAGTAATTGGACACTTACCCTCTCCATCTGTCGATCTGTACTGGGATAGTAGTGGTCTTGAATGATCTGTGTGAAGTATCTTTCCAGGACCGTTGGGTGGGTACCTTCTCGTAAGACCAAGAATGTGTATGTGTCATTCATGCCATCGCTCCACCGAGGAATGCCGCGGGGTGGCGCAAATTTCAAGGTCTCAAACGACACCAAGATCTGAAACCGTACATAGCTAGCCCCTGGCGGATCCGCCAGGACGCCCGTTACCTTGTATGGCGTCTGTCCGATCATCACAGTCTGATTCAGTGGGCTGGAATCTCCAAAGAATGCAACCGACTGGTTCTGCGAAAGCACGATGGAATTGGGTTCGGAAAGCGCGGTAGCGGGATTCCCCTCCACAAGAGCGAAATCGAATACCTCGAAAAACGACGGCTCGGCATAAAGGCCAGACACTTTAATTTGACTTTGACTGCCGAGAAAGCCCATGGAACCACGGAATCTGCGTACCCGTGTCGTCACTTCTACATCTGGGCAGACATCTTGAAGAAGCGAAGCAAGACTCACAGGTGTCGTTGCGTAGCGAACACGACCAGGGTTGCTGGACGAACGGTAGTCGCAGATGGTGAGATAGATACGATCTGCCTTCTTGTGCCATGCATCAGACGTTTTTTGGTATGACACAAACAAGATGATCAGCAGGCAGATCGACAGACTTGCTCCTAGTCCTAAAACGTTGATCATTGACAAGATTTTATTCTTTAACAGATTCCGAACCGCTACAACCAGATAATTACGCAGCATTATAGCCTCTTAAAGTTTGACTCGATTTGGTGTGTACCTTAGATCCTATATGAAAGATAAGAAGAAGAGACTGCGAATACAAACCGATTGGACCATTGAAAGAAAATGATCATTTAATTTGGATTAGATAGCCGACGAAAGTCTATTCTAATTAGTGTAATTAATGGCACTGGCCCTGCAAACGCCGCGGACAATTCGTAGCCTATGTCCCCCCCCCAGCCCTCAATGCTT
>JAPPDN010000989.1 GCA_028824575.1 Candidatus Poribacteria bacterium
CCTATATGAATCGGACTCACTTAATAACAGCGATTTTGCCGATCTTTTTTTTTTTTTCTTATTCAAGGACGTAGATATAGATGCCGGTGGATATATCTGCGGTGTTATTACTTGTCAGCCACCATTTTTTTCGGTTGTGATCCTGCTCGGTTACGTCTAATGTTTCGAGCAATTCGCCTTTTGCTGTAAAGAGTTGGATGCGTGTGCCAATAGGTATCCTGTCAAAAGTAATCACGCCTTTATCAGCGACGTTGGGTCGCACTGGATTCGGATAGACGCGTACCTGGGTCAAATCGGACACGGCTGTTTCGGCAATACTGCTCGGCATTTCAAGGGGTCGCGTAGCACCGCGAATAGCGTTTTCGTCAATATCAGCGACGTTGGAAACAGAAATTTCGTACTGGTCTGCTGTAGCGGTAAGGGACTGCCCGAAGTGTTGAAGGAGACGCTCTGCATCGAATGCTAAAAGTGCGCGTGTTCCCATCCGGTCGCGGATAGCAGATACAGGATTCACACCGTCAATCCGTTTCACCTTCCGCAATACATACCGACTCTCGTCGGCAATGCCGAGATTCATCCGTCGGTCAAATGTAACAATAACCCAGAAATTTCCGCGTTTAGAAATCTCGTTAGATATGTCAGCCTGAAACTCAAGTTGTGTTGCCTGCGTCTCTCCTCCGGGTCGGTGATAGGCAGCACGAATTAATTGGGGTGGCTCCCTGGGTGTGGCAGCAACAGGTTCGGTGCGTGGGGTTTCGGTTGCGTTGGTATCCCTCACAGTGATAGCATACCAGTAGGTATTATCTTTCGCCACATGCCTATCCAAGAACCTTGTGACAGTTAGGTTCTCCCTAATTTTCTCAAACATATCATCCGTCGGAGCCTCTTCCTTTTCGCCTTGCGCCCGATAGACGGTAAAAGATCGTGTCAACCTTGGCTGTTCTCCAGTCGTTTCGTCGTCCTGCTGAGCGTTCCATGTAACCTGTACTGCCTTCTCCGTCAACGGTTTCGCCTCAATATTCCAAGGTGTGAGCCTATCAACACCGTCTGGGTCTGTTGCGAAAACGGACTCAAAACGGTAAATTCCGTCCTCAAGGTTACCATAAAATTCGTCAAATCCATTTTGATTGAGTTCAGCAGTGAAGAGCATCGGTGTTTTCTCTATTCTCCTGTGCCACAACGCTCTCAAGGCAACACCATCCCACTGTGTCACATAGACGTTCGGATATGTAGCAATGATCAGGTTATTGGAACCATCACGATCCAAATCTGCGATAGCGAGGCTGTTGGCATCGCGTCGGTGTGGGGCGATTGCGATAGTTGCATCGCGTTCGCCTTCCGTTAGTAGTGCGTAGCCGCGCGGTGTATGCGTAAAGACGAAAAACTTCCAGAGCAGCGGTCCTGAGGGGTTATCGGGTAGTGAGAGCAAACCACCGACGACAAACTCCGGGCTGCCATCTCCCGTAAGATCCCCTGAAGCGAGTTGGGTAATATTTTTCAGTGGTAGTTGCGTCTGCCACTCAAGACGGAAGGTATTGTTGGTAGAAACAGACTCATAAATAAAAAGTTCACCTTCACCATCGCCTGCCACCAATTCCGTGCGCCCATCACTATCAAAATCGTCAATAGCAAAACGCTGCGCAAATACATTAGAACCCGGGGTTTCGTTTACCAAAGCTGCTTTTTCGATATGGGTGTTCGTGAGACGATCGTATTCAAAAATGAGGAGTCGATCATTATTATTATCCGCGCCGATAATCTCTTTCTGACCATCGCGATCAACGTCGGCGATGGTACCGCCAGAGAGGAATGGCGTTTCCCAGATAATTTGGTGTGGGTATCCGTGAGGCGTGCTACTCTCCATGAGAAAAGTTCGCTCATCATCCGTTGCAAGTATTTCGAGCAAACCGTCCCCGTCAGTATCATCTACTGCCCATGTAATGAACTCTTCAAGATTAGAGAGATTCTCAACGTTCTCAACGGTATGCGCAAGTTCATACCTACCACTTGGCAAGCGTTCATAAATCGCAACGATCGCAGCCTGTAGCTCGGTGTCAAGCGTATCAGCTGACAACGGGCTTCCGACGATTTCAGGTTGACCATCCCTGTCAAAGTCAGCAGTTACACTTGCAATATGAAGCGGCGGAATATCAAGGGGTTTTTCAGTAAACCCGCTCGGAGAAATATGGCCACCAACGACATCAATAGCATAAAACGCGCCGCCGTTGTCTTCCCTTGTTTTGAGCTGCGTTGTATTCTCTGATTCAACAAAAAACTGATAAGCCCCAGTCTCGAAACCCAAGGAGAGGGAATGCTCTACGCCGAGATCCGTTGTGGCAATAGGTGCGAAGGGTGCGAGGCTACCCTTACGTCGGTAATAGAGGGTATTCTGGGTGACATCATCGGTTGCCCAAGTGAAAATAGTAAGACTTCGCTCACCGTAAAGCGTTTCTGTTGCAGTAAGAGAGATAACTTGAGGAGGTGTTCGGTCTACGCTCAAGACAACCTGATCGTGTGTTTGGTGTCCGTCCGTGGCGGTTACTGTTAACCGGGCAGTGTAGATACCCTCTGGAACGGTTGTGGTATCCCAAACAGCCAACGTTTCACCGATTTTTTGCGTGACTGCTGGTTGCGTGAAAGGCGTAAATTCAGTAGGAACTGTAGATTCCCCATAACTCAGCTGCCACGATTGAAACTTATAGCCGCCAGTGTTCCCGACAAAGGTAATTGAATCTGCACCCCCGCTATTGGTTTCAGGTGCGAGGATGCGTGCCTGTAATGCGCCGCTTGCGAAGAGCGCGCGTTCAGCGTTGACAGTGCCTGCCCCCACGAATCTTTCATCTAATTCATCACTATCCTCTTCGTGGACGGGGTCGGCGGTGTTAATGAGTATGTGCCGCACCTCTTCATGTGTCAGTGCGGGTCGTTTTGCGAATAGTAACGCCGCGACACCCGCGACGTGCGGGGATGCCATAGAGGTACCGGTGAGGAGTCGATACTGGTTATTAATCTGTGTGCTGAGAATTACGTTACCAGGGGCACCGATATCGATGGAAGCACCGAAATTGGATTGGTAGAACCGTTGTTGATTCTGCTCAGTAGATGCCACAGCGATGACTTTTCGGTAGGCGGCGGGAAAGATAGCAGCAGGCTTTTGAGAATTGCCAGCAGCGGCAACTAAAACAGCCCCATGCGCATAAGCGTAATCAATTGCATCCTGAATAACAAAAGAACGGCGCTCGCTACCCCAACTCATGTTTATGACGCTTGCGCCGTTGTCGGCGGCGTAGACGATCGCCGATGCGGAGTCATCGTCTTGCATGCGAGAGCTCCCACCGAGCGAGAGTCCTGCGCGTATCGCCATGAGTGGACACTCCCATGCGACTCCAGCGATTCCGATCCCGTTATTCGGCATGGCACCCGCAATACCTGCGACATGTGTGCCGTGTCCGCTTTCATCAATAGGTTCGTTATCACCTTCAAGGTAATCGCCTTCGGCTTGTAGATTGGG
>JAPPDN010000949.1 GCA_028824575.1 Candidatus Poribacteria bacterium
GAACCACTTTAGCCCACCGTGGCATACCATTGCGTCTTTCGGGTGTGTCACACTGGAAACGGTTATCGGTTTACCGTTCAGGAAAGCACCATTTCCTGTCTCTGCATAGAGGCGTTCGTTCAAAAGCGGCGCATTGGAGACACCGAGAATCAGTTCATCGCCCTTCATGAGTGCAATCTGCGTGCCGAAGATCGGGATTTTACGGATGTAATTTTTGGTGGCATCAATCGGGTCAATAATCCAGACGTATGGTGAATCCCCTTCTTCGATTCCATACTCTTCCCCTAAAAACCCGTGGTCGGGAAATGCCTGTTTAATGGTTTCTCGGATGACTTTTTCCGCGCCTCTGTCGGCGAGCGTGACCGGCGTTTCATCCTCTTTCATTTCGACCTTCATGACATCGTCGGTGTAGTAGGCAGTGATAATTTCTTCAGCGTTTTTGGCTGCTTCTAATGCAACCTTTAAGAATTGGCTGGGCATAAATTCTCCTATTAGATTCGTAAAGTTCAGGACTTACGCAAATTTAGCACGCGATGGTAAATTTTTTTAGTTTTAAACCCCCTAAATCCCCCTTATCAGGGGGACTTTAAGAGGAGTTGCGTGAATCCTAAAGTTAAACAGCAGTGTAGAACGTGCCTGCTGTTTTTTAACGGAGTGAAACTGCGGGGCAATACATTCCTTTCCGTTCTCGGTACCACCACGTTCCTTCTGAGCGTTTTGTGGTGATGTCGGTAAAATGGTAATCGTAAAGCGTTGCGCGGACATATCGAGGCGGATTTTCTGGGAACGGATTTTCTGCCAGCAGCTGCAAGACTTCAGGTTTACCTTGTAGCAGTGCGCTTATGAAATGGGGGAACCAAGGCGTATTTCGATAACTCCCTTGAAGCGCCGCAAACCACATCTGCCAATCCAGCCGTGGTTGATGCGGTGCAACCCATTTGGGTGCCTCTTTAAGATCTCCGGGTTTCCATCGGAAATGGTAAGTCTCCCATGTTATCCGATCGTTGCTACCTTCAACAATAATTTCCGGGCGCGATTCGGTCATATCTGCGAAGAGTCCATAGGTATTCACGCTCCGAAACGGTCTCATCCAAGCAACATCAGGAAACCGCGCATCTCTAAGGAGTTGCCCGCTGAATCGGATACCACTCAAGATAAATAGAAGCATTGCCACCACTGCTATACAGACACGCCTATAGCGGTGAGGTGATCCTTCAACGGATTGGAAGTTCGGCATGAGCTGTTTGGATAATAGACCTTTCCATGTTACATCGTCAATGAGCAGAAGACACAGCGCAATCGTCAGCAGATTAAAAAAGCAGTAGTTTCCTGTCAGAATGATGAGCACTTGTAGACCGATCAATCCGATACATCCGGCAGTCCGTAAACGTCTCGGTGCAAAGATTAGGAACGGGACAACGAGTTCAACGGCGAACATACCGATAACCGAGACTTTGTGGAGCCACTCCGGTAATTGATGTACATACCACCCGATCCATGTCGGTAACGGCTGCGTTTCATAGTGGAAGTTAAGGGCGGTGAAATTTCGCCACACGGCATCGCTCGCAAGTTTGACGAACCCGGAGGCGAACATTAACCGGAATAAGAGCCAGCGCAGGAGCCATAGGAACGCACCGGAAGTTTCAGACGCACGTCTGAATGTATCACGGATTCGCAGCGGTGCAAAAAAGATTGCTAAAAGCCCCGCCTCTAAAAGCAGCACATCCCATTGGAAGCTCAGAAAGGCTTGACCGACTGTCACAAGCGACAGATAGAACATCCATAAACCGGTGAGCGTAGCAGTCGGCAAGAAACCTGCGATTAAGATTAAAGATAGCACAACACCGCCAGCACACAAGAAATGGAGGCAAGCATCTGACGGGTTCAACCAAAACAGTGTTGGAAGGAGATAGTAACCTTCCGTCCCAATCTGTTGACGGACGGCTGCTAAATACTGTTCTGCTGGTAAGATTCCGTTGCTCCCAACTAACCCGTGGATCTGTACCCATAAAGATAGAAAGGCGATGAGATAGATACAGCCGATCCCCCGTAGGAACAGCCAACGCGAAAGGTGGGACGTTGTTTGCTCGGTATGGGTCCCCCAAAACCAGCGCGTCAACGCAGAGAAGAACGGGCGGTGCTGGGCGACGAAGCGGTAGACCCACTCCGACACGCTTGCAAACCCAGGCAGATGATAGTAGCACCAGAGAAGCAAACCGTTGTTCAAGGCACGAAAAACAGCCTCTGCGCCACTTAAAACTGTGCCGTTCTGGCGGATTAATTGCACCGAATTTTCAAAGGCTGAAAGTGGTATTTCTGGGAATTCGGAAGCGACTTCTTGATATGGGGCATAGTCGATTCGGTCACCAGTGACGTGTTGCCATTGGGCAGTCCAGTATCGGCAAAAATCGCAGTCATTATCGTAAACAAGGAGCGGTTTGCTGATTTGTGAGGGCATCAGAAATTTTTAGCGGGATATACCAACGCTTAAACTTTTGTATGAGGCATTGGTGGTCAATGCCATGCTTTGTGAATTTTAGCGATAGCCTCAACAATCTGATCCATATCCTTTTCTGAACCGAGGAAAAGGTTTTGGAAAAGCCACACGCTCTGTTCACAAACTAATGCTGCATTCGGACAGGGCAGCGATCGGATGAGATGAGGATATTTCTCTGCGACGTATGCCATTCCGGGTTCCTCCGAAAGTGGAGAGCGATAGCCGATGGAACACGGTATGCCTTCAGCAGAAAGCGCATTGACAAACTCCTGCCGGGACTTGCCACCGAAACCTTCAGGATTATACTTCAGGCAGTAGAGGTGATAGCCGTGTTTCGTAACCCACGGGGCAAGTCGTGGTGGTGTAATACCGTCGATTGCCTCCAAAGCGTTAGAGGGATAGGCGGCATTCCGATTTCGGCGGTCGGTTTGTGCTTCTAAGCGTTCCAACCGCACAAGCAGGATCGCCGCGAGGTATTCTGACGGACGATAGTTCCAGCCGAGGCGCGGATATTCCCATCTCGCACCACCCGGTGCACGTCCTACGTTCATAAAGGCGCAGACTCGGTCGTGAATGTCTTTGTCGTTTGTTGTGACCATGCCACCTTCACCGGAGGTCAAATTTTTCGATGCTTGGAAACTAAACGCGCCGACATCGCTGAGGGATCCCACCTTTTTTGTCTGATATTCTGCGCCGTGTGCCTGCGCGCAGTCTTCAATGATTGCAAGTTGGTGACGTTGGGCGATTTCTCGTAATGCCCCCATATCTGCAGGATGACCGCCGAGATGGACAGGCAAGATCGCACGGGTTTCAGGACCAATAGCCGCTTCAACGCCTGCTGGGTCAATTGTAAACGTTTCTGGTGAAATATCTACAAACACTACGGTACATCGGCGTTCCAAGACAGCACTTGCAGTCGCTACAAACGTATAGTTCGGCACGATCACCTCACCGCCATCACTAAATCCGTCGAGATCCAGCGCGCCGGCTAAGGCGGCACTGATT
>JAPPDN010000205.1 GCA_028824575.1 Candidatus Poribacteria bacterium
CGACCTGCTTGGATTTACCTATGATTGATGCTGTCATCGTTGAAGTCCCGAATCCGGGGCATCCGTATGGTGTGCGTGGAGTCGGTGAAGTGCCGATTGTGCCACCGATGGCTGCCATCGCCAATGCTATCTACGATGCAATCGGTGTTCGGATGACAGAACTCCCGATGTCGCCCGATCGACTCCTGAAAGCGATGGGCAAAATTTAAGTGAGAGGCGTTTGAAACCCAGATTCCGTAGGGGTAGGTCTTGTGCCTACCCCTATGATCTCCAAGTCGTAACGGGTTTTCGTTGAAACGTCCTGTACCGAATAGACTAACCGATAACCGATAACTGAAAACCGATAACCACGAAAAAATGCCAATCGTAGCCATCCCATCCCTCCTACGTAACCTTACAAATGGCGAAGACAGTGTTACTGTTCCTGGTGCCACTATCCGAGAAGTCATCGATAATTTAGAGACCCGTTATCCCGGTATGAAAGCGCGGCTGTGTGAAGATGATCGCATTAAGCCTGGTATCGCTGTATATGTCAACGGTCTCCTCACACGCGGCAGTATCCTCGAAAGTGTTGACGAAGACGCAGAGATTCATTTCCTCCCTGCCATCGGTGGTGGTATATCAGAAACATTCCATTAAATCCCTATAGTATTTTCTGAAACATTTTGGTGCGACAAGTGTGTTTTCCCTATGCTGGTGCAGTATTCACTCTAATCCTGAGAAGAAACATAATCTTTCCAGAAAGGAGCAGTCGTGATGAAATCAAGAGGATTGAAATTCGGTGTCTTTACACTCTTTTTACTCATACTCATCTCAGCGGACGCGCCCTTTTGTATTAGCGAAGTGCTGTTTGAGGATGACTTTGAGAAAAACGCAATTGACAAAGGCAAATGGGCACCTACAGGCACCTGGTCCGCGGATGGCAAGGAACTGACGGTTAACGGTGGAGAAGTCGGGATTACGCTAAAGGATGACTTTACTGACTTTGAATTCTACGTTGACTTCAATATGGTAAACCCGCTATGGGCAGCGAATTGGGTCATGCGTGCGGAAGATCCAAACAATTGCACGTTGGTTCAAATTGTGGCAGACGGTCGTGATCAATTCTGGTGGTTTACAAGAGTTGGCGGTAATTATATCGTTAAGGACGAGGATAAGTTAGACAACGAATCAGGTATACACGCTGAACTTGGCAAATGGTATACGATAAAGATCGTTGCGGAAGGTGAGCGTTACGACCTCTATCTCGCTGAGCGTGGCAAGGAGCTGAAATTATCGTGCACATGGGAAGATGATACCAATAACAAGGGGGGTATAGGTTTCAGAGCCGGTGGCGGCGAACATAGCCTCTATGACAATGTGTTAGTTACAACCGTGGGGCATAGTTTCGCAGTAGACCCACATAACAGTCTGTCAACCCTTTGGGGTGCGCTTAAACAACCCTAAAAATCAAGTTAAGAGGTAACAATTCTAATGCGTGTCGAATCGCCATTTGTGGACTGCACAGACTTGATCGGAGATCGTGCTCGGCTTCTTGAACACAGTCACCAGAACGGGTATCTCTTCTTTCCCGGGCTGCTTCCTATAGAACCGGTGCTTGCGTTACGTCAACAGGTGCTTCGTGTGGCAGAACACCACGAACTCCTTGCCCCGGACACCGATCCCGATGCCGGTATCCGCAGAGAAGGGGTCTTCATCTGCGAACAGGATAGGTCCGAGGCTTTCAGAAATTTTTACATTGATGTCCAGAAACTCCGACTGTTCCACGAACTTCCCCACCACAAGCACATCGTGCGTGTTTTGGAAGTCTTATTCGGCGATTCTGTTTTCATCCATCCCCGCCACATCTGTCACGTCATCTTTCCAGGAGAACATCAGTACACCACGCCGCCGCATCAGGACTTTAGTCCAGTTCGTGGTTCGCAGGAAACATGGACCGTGTGGACACCACTGGGCGACTGTGATGCCGAGCTGGGTGGCTTGGCGATTGCCCGTGGATCAAACCGTCATGGGCTGTTAGAGGACGGCGGTGTCCGTTCCTGGGAGTTGATTGAAGAAGACAGTACGGAGTGGGCATGGAACCCCTTCAAATGCGGAGATGTCGTCATGTTTCACAGTTTAACGATTCATCGAGGTCGTGACAATATGACCGAGGATCGCATACGGCTCGCGACGAGTGCCCGCTATCAATCGGTCAATGAACCCGTTGACGAAGACGCGCTCACCGTTCATCTGGGCTGTGCGAAATGGGAAGAGGTCTATTCGGAGTGGGAAACCGACGACCCGCTGAAGTATTATTGGAACGCAATTGACATGGATGTTCAACCGGCTTACCATCGCCGCTGGAGAGAAACTGCAAATCGTTAGGAGCAAAAATGGAAAAAGAAAATCACGGATTATCTGAAACGCTACAACCTATTCCCGACAGGTTAGTTGTCCTTACCTTTGATGACGGTAATAAGTCTGACTATGCTTATGTTGGACCCTTGTTGAAGCGTTACGGTTTTGGGGCAACGTTTTTCATCACTGAAGGCCTCAATTTCCTCAATAACAAGACACACTATGTCACATGGGAAGAGATCCGTCAATTGCACGACGAGGGTTTTGAAATCGGTAACCACACCCGTCATCATACGCATACCAACACACAATCGAAAGCGGAATTGCTGGCAGACTTGATACACATAGATGAACAGAACGAGGCATACGGTATCCCTGTGCCTGAGACCTTTGGCTATCCGGCAGATTGTCGCGGACCGGAAGCAATAGAAGCGTTGTCAGAAAAAGGGTATCGTTTCGCGCGGCGAGGCATTGGGCCGGAGTTTCCATTTCATCCAGAGGGCGGACGTGGACCGGCATACGATCCGGCCGTCCATCACCCGTTGGTCATTCCGTCAGCAGGTGTCCCCGGTCCGAACTACGGGTTTGAGGATTTGGTCTGGGCGGTTGAACAGGCGAAGGACGGAAAGATCGCTGTCTTGACATTTCATGGCGTGCCTGCCGTCGAACATCCATGGGTCAATGTCTCTCCGGAACAGTTTGAGACGTACATGGATTATCTTCGTGACAACGAGTGTACTGTTATCGCGTTGCGTGATCTGGCAAAATACGTTGATGCCTCAGAAACAACTGGAAAAAGCATAACATATTGGCCATGAAAGCCTGAATGACAGATGCGCGAAATTGCGTAAAAATCAGGCAAAAACGCTGAAGTGCCGCGAAAAAAGACGTGTGTGCAAAAAAAAGTGCTAAAATTTTGGGAATTGCGTCTTTTTCTTATAAAATTATACGTTTTTTTCACATTTTTATTTGACAAAGCAATTTTAAGGATGTATAATTAACATTACCTTTCGACAAGGAAGGTGGATTTGTTCTTTGAAAGTTAAATAGTATATACGTGACGTGCCTATTAATTAATAGCTTGTGAGTGCACTTCGATTCGTTGAAGATGTACTTCAATACTTTTGTGGAGAGTATGATACCGGCTCAGGACGAAC
>JAPPDN010000357.1 GCA_028824575.1 Candidatus Poribacteria bacterium
GCAGTCGCTCGACGAGTTCAACCTCCTCTTAGGACTGTACTATAGCGGCATAACGAACGAGATTATTGACCTCCCGTTTGAACCGCCCGATGGGCTGATGGATTCGCTCCGAGAAAAGTTGTAAACCGATAAACATAGCGGCAGGCGAGAATCTCGCCTGCTGTAAATTACACCACAATTGACAAACCTCCTAAACCCATGCTATAATATACGAAAAGAGATACACTAAAATCTTAGAAGGAGTGAGATGGCAAGTTTTGATACTGCCTCCAAGAAACAGATCGAAACAAATCCTCAAGATTTCGTAAACCTCTGCTTCAAATTCAGGTCAGCAAAGACCACTGTATTAGAGGTCGTTACACCAGAACAACCTACCGTTGAGATGCATCAAGCAGATACCCTCATTAAAATACTGCACGATAATCAAGAGGTACTTGTACATTTCGAGTTTCAAACTACCGACAGTTACGATCCTGAGATGCCGCTCCGAATGGCAGGTTATATCATCCGAGCGATTGAAATCTACCGATTACCGGTGTATTCCAATGTCATCTACCTGCGTCCTGATGCCGGTAATAACGACCCGGGCAAATTTGAACAAAATCTGGAACGACATAATATTTCGATTGCGTACCAAGTTTTCCGTCTCATTGAGATAGATGGACAGGAAGTTCTTGATTTGAAACCTATAGGACTGATACCGTTCACCCCACTTATGAAGCGTCCAGCAGATATGGACGCAAAACAGTGGCTGCGTCGTTGTGTCCAAACTGCCGACAGTATTGACGTCTCGAACAAGCCGGAATATCTTGGGAGTCTCGTAGTTTTGGGAAACTTAGTTTACGATGCAGAAACGATTTTAGAGATCATTTCGGAGGAAACCATGCAACAGTCTTCTATCGCTGAATACTTAGCACCCGAAGCACACGAACAAGGGATCCAACAAGGGATCCAACAAGGGATCCAACAAGGTGCCCAAGAAACTATTCGTGAGAATATCCTTGAGGCACTCGCCTCTCAGTTACAGCCTGAAATTGCTGAAACTTTCAAATCCGATTTGGAGGCGATTAATGATTTGCAGCGTCTTAAGCAGCTTTTCCGCACCGCAATGCGGGTGGAAACGCCAGAAGATTTCACACAGGCATTGAACGAAAATGGTGAATGAACCATACTGTAGTTTTTCTGCAAGTTACCCTACATTTTCTTTCTAACTTGCATTTATCTTGGTTTATAGTAAAACCTATGAACGATACCCCCATAGAAAGCGGCGGAACAAATCCTGAAGAAACACCCCAGCAAAAACCCTGCAATGGGGAAGTTTGTTGTTTTCTCAAAAGGTCATTTCACTTTTCGGTTTTACGATAATCAAAGTATTAAAGGAGACATTTCTGTGTACAAAACAGCGTTTTTAGGGTGCGGAGGTCGCGCCCGTGCGCACGCGGATGCTTACCGCTTCGTCAAACGCGGCAAAATTGGCGCAATTTGCGATATGAACGAAGAACTGCTCAACAGTTTCGGAGACGACTTTGGGGTTTCGTCACGTTATACCGACTTGGACGAAATGCTTGAAAAGGAAAAGCCAGATGTCCTTCACATTGTCACTGCACCGGTGTTACGCGGCACCAACCAACGGATTCGCTACTCGTTGATGAAACAGGCATCCGATGCGGGTGTGCCTGCGGCGATTGTGGAAAAACCGATTGCTGTTGAAAGCGAGGACTGGAAGCAGCTTGCCGGATTAGCGGAAGAGACACAAACAAAGTTCGTCGTTAACACACAACTCAATTTCCATCCGAAAAACTTGGAACTGAAGCGAGATGTTGCAGAAGGCAGAATTGGTGAAATCAAGTTTATTGATGCCAGTGCGCGCAGCACGCCTGTAGATCAGGCACCGCATGTGTTGCAACTCGTCTCTTCCTACATTGACAACTCGCGTCCGGTGCGGGTACTCGGACAGATTTCTGGCGGTCAGGATTTGGACTCCACGCAGCCCTCCCCGATGCACGCTGCCGCTCAGGCTTTATATGCAAACGGTCTTCACGTCTCTCTCGCATTCGGGACAGGTTTAGGGCAGAAAGTGCCTAAAGAACCGGATGCAGGGAATCACACCCACAAACGCGTTTTTGTTGTCGGGACGAAAGGGTTTGTGCACTGGCGGTTTAGCAGTTGGGAGCGCGCAACGCCAGAGGGTGGTTATGAAAGCGGTCCACTTGACTACGGCGAGCAGGATGTCGTTGCACAGGGGAACCTCACCGAAGCCGTTTTCGATTGGCTTGACGATGAGAACAATGTGCATCCGACACATCTCAAGCAATCTCTTGCAGAGTTCAACCTCCTTTTAGGGATCTACTACAGTGGTGTAACAAATGAGATTATTGACCTCCCATTTGAACCACCCGATGGGTTAATTGATATACTCCGAGAGAATCTATAGAAAGTTAACCTATATTTTCTCCTGTTAAGCAATCTTAGGTTTTGAGGAAGTGTGGAAGAGGAGGAAGGTTGGAAGAAATGCCGTGTTCGCTGTCTTCCGAACTTCCAGACTTCCAAACTTCCAACTTTCCAACGCGATTGGGAATGCAAAACTTGAATGTTAAGACTGATACTTGCTTAACGCATTGTCGCTAATAGTATTTTAAGGAGACATTTTATGTATAAAACTGCGTTCTTAGGGTGTGGCGGTCGTGCCCGCGCCCACGCAAGCGCCTACCGTTTTGTCAAACGCGGCAAAATCGCTGCCATTTGTGATATGAATGAAGAGTTACTCAACAGTTTCGGAGACGACTTTGACGTTTCCTCACGCTACACTGACCTTGATGAGATGCTTGAGAAGGAAAAACCGGATCTCCTTCACATCGTCACGGCACCGGTGTTACGCGGCACTAACCAACGGATTCGATATCCGTTGATGAAGCAAGCATCCGATGCGGGTGTGCCAGCAGCGATCGTCGAAAAACCGATTGCCGTTGAGAGCGAGGATTCAAAACAGATTGCGGGGTTAGCGGAAGAGACGAAAACAAAGTTTATCGTCAATACGCAACTTAACTTCCACCCCCAAAATTTGGAATTAAAACGGGATGTTGCAGAAGGCAGAATCGGTGAGATTAAGTTCATTGATGCGAGTGCGCGCAGCACACCTGTAGACCAAGCACCGCATGTACTACAGTTAGTGTCTTCCTATATTGATAACTCGCGTCCGGTGCGTGTGTTAGGTCAAATCGCCGGGAGAGAGCAGTTAGATTCCGCACAGCCGTCTCCGATGCATGCCGCTGGGCAAGCCATATATGAGAACGGTCTTCACGTCTCCCTCGCATTTGGGACTGGTATGGGAACGTTGGCATCGGACAGTGAAAGCACCGTTGCGCATAAACGTGTCTTTGTTGTTGGAACAAAGGGCTTTGTACATTGGCGTTTCAGCAGTTGGGAACGTGCGACCCCAGAGGGTGGCTACGAAGGCGGTCCGCTCAATTATGGTGAACAAGACATTGCT
>JAPPDN010000114.1 GCA_028824575.1 Candidatus Poribacteria bacterium
TTCCGCAAAAAGCCGATAGTTGCTTCGTAGCGTAGCATCAACCCCAGTATGATTTGTAATCAGCCCGATTGATTTTCCTCGAATCCAATCACTTTTCTCGCTGAGTAAGATGCTCAACCCTAATTCTGTTTGTTGTGATCTTGCCGGAACATCCATCTTTTCGTCTTTTTATACTTATCGGTTATCAGTTGTCAGTTATCGGTTATCGGTTATCAGTTACAAGAGGTTTCTGATTAAACAATACCCTCTTTAACTGACAACTGAAAACTGACGACTGAAAACCATTTTATGGAACATCCTCCGAAATTCGATAATACCGCGTCGGTCAGCATCAGGATGTACCCGATTTGTCAACAGAACAGCAGCGAGTTTTCTCTTCAAACATATCCGTATTGAAGTACCAGTGAACCCTGTATGATAAAGACATTCATCATCTGTCACTGCCCAACCGATGCAGCGGCGTTCTCCTTCTGCTGAGACGACTTTACGCATCGCGTCGAGGCTCTCCGAACATAATAGGGCACCGCCGTTATCCATTAACGCGCTGCAAAATTTTCCGAGGTCTGTTGACGTAGCGAAGAGTCCCGCATTGCCTGAAACACCGCCGAGAAAATGCGCGTTTTCATCGTGGACCTGTCCGATAATCACACCTTCTCGCCAGTCGTAGCGTTCATAGTTTACCATCCGGCGTTCAAAACTGTTAGAATCCTCAGTAGCAGCACAGTTTCCATGCCACGCTTGAGGCGGATTGAACCGCGTCTGCTCCATGCCGAGTGGTGCGAATATCCGCTCTTTCGCCAATTGATCAAGCGGCTGTTTCGTTACCTTTTCAAGCAGCGTACCCAGCACTATATACCCTAAGCAACTGTACACCGCCTTCTCTCCGGGTTGAGATTCCAATGCCACCTCACTGAGATAAGAAATCACATGCTCGCGGGATCCTGCCCGCAGGTAGAGCGGAATCCATGCCGGAAGTCCTGAAGTATGTGTCAACAGATGGGTAAGCGTTACACCTTTCTGTCCGAAGGCTGGCAAGTATTTCTCAACAGGTGTACCGAGGGAGAGCCTGCCTTTCTCAACAAGCTGCATGCAGAGCGTCCCGATGACAATCGGCTTTGTTAGCGATGCCAAGTCGAACAGAGTCGTCCGAAGCATCGGCAGTCGTTTCGGCTTTATAGATCGGCAGCCAAAAGCTTCGTGGTAAAGCACCTCTTTATCGGTAAGGATACAAGCAACTGCCCCAGGAAATACCTTTTCCGTAATGCTATTCTCAATGAGCGTTGAAATCGAATCTTTAAACACAGTAGTAGGCACGCTCCGTGTGCCGTAACGTTGAAGTCATAGTAGTAGGCACACTCCGTGTGCCGTAACGTTAAATGGTTTTTACTGAAAACTGGATGCCTCTGGCGGACTCCAGTTTTGGTTGACTATCGGACTGCCTATATGATACACTATCTATCGTATTTTTGTAAGCATTTTTAACGATTGTGCCCCGCAGTTCGGAGAATAAATTATGGAATTATCCGCGCAAGAACTTCAAGAGATCACAACAGTTGAAAAACCTTGGGGTGGCTTCATACAATATGTACTCAATCAACCTGTCACTGTCAAAATCTTAGAAATTCGGGCAGGGGAGCAGGTGAGTTATCAGTATCATCATCATCGGAGTGAGTTATGGATTCCGCTTGATGAGGGTGCCTGTTTGAAACTTAATGGCACCATTCAACGTCCTGAACCTATGGAACCTGTGTTTATTCCACAAGGTGCGAAGCATCAACTCATCGGTGAATCGAAAGACTATCGGATCCTCGAAATCTCGTTCGGGCACTTTGATGAAGAAGATATCGTCCGCCTCTCGGACAAGTATGGAAGAATTTAGCAAAAAGGAGATTTTGTTGGATAGAAAACTTTGTTTCTCGTTTGGTGAAGGGACAGCAGCCTCGTTCCCCGCTACCGGCGGCGTGAGGAAGACAGCACAACAGAAGGTTGATACCGCTTTGCAGGGAATTCACGCGTTATTTCAGGAGGAAGCATCAGCACCGCTTGCCGAATTGGAACGTGGACTTCGTGCTTGGACCCGCAGCCATCTCCAAGAGACGGATATCGCCAAAGTCACGACGTTAGCCACGCGTGCCCGCGAAGATTTTTCGGTGCTGGTCGTCATCGGTATCGGCGGCTCTGATCTCAGTGCACGCGTCTTCCACGATTCTTTCAATCACCCCTATCATAACTTGCTATCGACTGAAGAACGCGGCGGTGCGCCAGAGGTTTATTTTACGGGTGATACCTTTGATCCGCGCAAACTCGTCGGCTTAATTGAGATGCTCAAAATGCGGAATCTCCTCCAGAAAACACTCTTCAACGTCATCAGCAAATCTGGCACGACAACCGAGACAATGGCGACATTGATGATTATCCGTGAAGTGCTTGGTGATGAAAACTGGCGGCAACATGTCCTCGCGACAACCGGACTCACTGCTGAGAGTGTGTTGTTCCGAATGCATGAACAATCATCTTTCTACGGCGACACGTTGCTTCCTGTCCCCGATGGTGTCGGTGGACGGTTTTCAGCCTTCTCGCCAGTCGGTCTGTTCTTCCTCGCGATGACAGCCGGAAAAAATGAAACCCCAAAGACTCGCGTCCGTGCTGCACTGGACGGTGTGAAACAAGCACACGAGGTTTTTTTTCTGCCGTGTGAACATCAAGACAATGTCGCCTATCAACTCGCTCGGTGGATCCATCTCGCTGAAGAAATTGAGAACACCAAACACCCAAGCAAAAACACTATTGTTTTCTATAACTATGCCGATAACAGCTGCCTCGGTGAGTGGTTTGTTCAACTCTGTACAGAATCTATTCAAGAACAGGGAACGGGTCCTAACGTCATAAATGCCAAGGGGCCTACGAGTAATCACTCAATCCTCAATGGCATCATCGCCGGGCCGCGAGATAAAGTCGTCCTATTTATCCACTGGCAGGAACTCGGACCCGATTTAGTACTACCGAGAGATACTCAGATGGACAGGAAGTTAACCGACTTTGAAGGGTTATCGATGACACACCTGCAGACCGCCTCCTATCGTGGCACTGCCTTGGATTTTAGCGAGAAAGGCGTATCCAATGCAACGTTAACCCTTCCGAAACGGGACATCCAGTCTGTTTGCCAACTGATGCGTGTCTTAATGGATACCATCGCCGTAAAAGGCAGGCTCCAAGATTTGCACCTTGACACCGATGGCGGAAATGAGTTAACATATCTCCAAGATGGTGTTGAAGGCTACAAGCGGAATTTCCGATCTTTTGCCTTGGCACCGATGGCGGATAGCAAGTAGGTGGTTAAAAAATAAGCCCTCTCGTGTCACATATCTTCTGAGTTTAAAGCAAAGACAATTTACAAGTTGTGCCATAAAATGAGGAATAGACTCTCCACTTTACAGTTTCATGATAAGATATTTATCGCTTACGGCTTCGTTTTCCTCGTCATGTT
>JAPPDN010000399.1 GCA_028824575.1 Candidatus Poribacteria bacterium
CACCGTTATTGCGGTAGAGGCAATTGGTAGGAATATCGTCAGCGACGTAACCGGGGAGCGGTGCGCCGTTAACAAAGTACAAATCGGGGTCGCCATCAGCGTCATAATCAAAAAAAGCGGCACCGGAACCGAGCGTCTCCATAAAATATTTTCGTCCACTCCGACCATCAGTGTGTTGCCAATGGATACCGGCTTCCTGCGTTACATCAACGAATTGGATACCGGTGTCTGCGTTTGCTGGCGACACGGTGCCCCCCCACAAAATGGCGATTAGGAGGTGTATAAAGATATTTATGGGTCTATTTGGTCTTTTCATCTGACTCCTGAATCTCTGTCAATGTCTGTTGGAATGCCTCGTTTTCAGGTTCCATTTTGATAGCGGTATGGATTGCTTTTAACGCCTTTTCACTCGCCCCCATCCGGAAATGCGCTAAAGCGAGTGTCTGTAAATATTGCGGTGCGGGTGATAAACGGAACGCCTTTTCCGCATAAGCGACAGCATCTTGTAACTGGATTTTTTGCAGGATATAGAGTCGGGCTAATCCGTTGAGTGCGTAGTGTGCATTGCCATCGAGTTTTAAGGCTGCCTGAAACGCTGAAATCGCCTCAGTCATTTTCCCATATTTCGCGTAAACAAGCCCGAGTCGGTATTGCTGGACCGGGTTGCTTGGTTCCATAAGGGTTGCGCGTTCACGGGTATCAATCTCTTGCGCTATTTCATTGAGGCGATGGTAAGCGTCCATGGCGCGTTTTCCCTCTTCCCGCTTCTTGAGCCGGAACAGTGCTTGTGCAAGATTATAGTATGCTCCGACATGGTCGCGTTGCTGTGCGATCACGCGTTGGTATTCTGTAGCGGCGCGCTGAAACTCCCGTTTTTTTGTGAAGACTAAACCGAGTCGATAACGTGCTGCAGTGAACTGCGGGTTCTGGCGGATAGCCGTCTCTAAAAGCGGAAGTGCCTTATCCAATTCACCCTGTTCTTGGTAGAGTGCCCCCAAGTTGCCATTTGCCATCGGGAGGTTCGGTGCAACGGCTAAAGCAGCCTTATAATAGTGGATTGCCTGCTCGTCGTCTTCAACTGCTTCATAACAGGAGGCGAGATTCGTCATCGCGGCGGCAAGATTCGGAGAGCGTTTTAGACTTTCGAGGTATGCCTCTATCGCCTCTGGAAACCGTTCAGCTTGTTGATATGCGGATGCGATACCGAGTCGGACCTGGAGGGATTCCGGATTTTTCTGTACAAGATTCCGATAAACGCGGATGGCGTCGTCAAGGCGTTCGGTTTTCGTGTAGAGTGCAGCGAGATTCGCTTCAGCCTGTATGAGATCAGGGTTTATATTTACTGCGAGTGTGAGTGCCTTCTCAGCGGCAGGAAAGTCTCTGTGTTGGAGGTAAATTGTGCCTAAGGCAGCGTGTGCTTCGGCATAATCTGGTTGCAATGTAACCGCACGCTGAAGATTTTGAATTGCCTGCGGGTATCTTCCTTGACGTACCGCTTGCATACCGCGGGCATAGAGTTCTTGGGGTGCTTGTGCCATTACATCCCACGCGATACCAACAGAAACGACAAAGAAAAAAACGGCGAATGATAATCCCTTTCGGAACATGGCTGTTTATCCTCCACCGTTCATTTTAGCCTGAAACAACACTTGAAATCAAGCGTTTTTTATCGTCATCAAGTGAGTTGATAACGACCCGTATATCTCGCTCAATTGTAGTGTTCAGCACTCAGTAAATTGTAAGGTTTAGGTTGACAATGATCAGGAGATTCAATCAAAATACTCATCCTCATTAAACTTCGTCCATGATTCAAATATGGGAAAGGGTCGCGGGAAATTGTCGTTGTTGATATTCAATCTAAACCTTATTTTTTCGCTATCAAAAAGGTTCTGGATCGAGATTGAAATGCCCGTGGTTTCAATGCAATTGTCGCACTGTGTGGGGAGTATTTGTCGGGAACGTGGTGTCTGAAAATAAATTCTATATTCCGAACCCGCCTTTTCAACGCGATAATCCTCTGCTGAAATCTCCCACTCGTCAAGCGCATACAGACCTTCAGCATACTGTGCCCACAGACTGACACCGTTAAAGAAGTCAAGGATAACGCCTTTTCTCTTGTCGGCATCTTTAGACGGGTCAAATTGGCGGAATGAACGATTATCCAATTCCGCTTTTATCCGTTGTTCCTCCTCGCTACTGACAGGTTGTAATGGATTGTCGGCGCACGCAGAAAGGATCAGACAAGTGAACATAACAATAAAAGGCAGGAAGTGTGTTTTTGTGTTGGTTTTGAAGGTGTTGTGTTGACGCATGTCTATTTCCTCTATTATATTTTTTATTATCCAAATTTTAGCGTTAAGTGAATAGGGTTGTCCAAAGAAAATGGACAGTGTACGTTGAAAATTGGGATTATACTTGATATGGAAGCCCGCCTTTGCTACAATAGGCACTGAATTCACATTTTGGAGAGAATGTTATGCAGGAAATCGTAGTAGATTCAGCGCGGTTACACGACTTCGCTCGGACGCTTTGCGAAAAGGCAGGGCTGCGCTCCGAAGATGCGGAGACAATGGCGAGACATCAAGTACAGACCGATTTGCGGGGTGTGCATTCACACGGCACACGCGCTTTGCCGGGTTATCTTAACCTTGTGCTTGATGGTAAGATGAACCCGAAACCCGAACTCCACATCGCGACAGAGGGACCGAGTTTCGCTGTTGTTGACGGAGATAACGGAATGGGACATCTGGCATGCACACACGCTATGGAGACAGCAATAGCAAAAGCGGAGACCACCGGTATCGCCGCGGCAGGGGTCCGCAATGCCGGGCATTTCGGTGCGGCTGCATGCTACTCAATTATGGCGGCATCGAACCGGATGATCGGGTTCTCGACGACGAACACAGGCGGTGCCTCTATTGTAGCACCCGGTGGTGCGGAGGCGGTAGTCGCCAACAACGCGATGAGCTACGCGCTGCCTACTGGGAATGGGCATCCGATTGTTCTGGATATGGCGTGCGGCGTTTCCGCATGGGGGAAGATCGGCACACTTCGGATGTATGGCAAACCGATTCCAGAAGGGTGGCTCATAGACGATACAGGGCAACCCACCAGCGATCCGGACAAAGGACGGTTTTTAGCACCCGCAGCGGGACCCCGCGGTTACGGTTTGGCACTCATCATGGGCATTCTCGCCGGTCCGCTGAGCGGTGGCTTGATGGCGTGTAATAAATCGGGGGATCCCTCTGAACATTTCTTTTTTGCGCTGAACATTTCGAGTTTCACCGATTACGACGGCTACGCTGAAGAGATTCAGCAAGGCATTGGCAAGATACACGCCTCGAAAACGGCAGAAGGCGTGGAACAGGCATACCTCCCCGGTGAGATCGAGTGGAATAACTACGACAATTATCTTGAAAATGGCATTCCGATTCATGTGGACCACTTACAAGGTCTCGCTGGCATCGCTGAAAAACTGGATGTCCC
>JAPPDN010000976.1 GCA_028824575.1 Candidatus Poribacteria bacterium
GGACGCACAACTTGGCGGAAGGCGCGGGGGCAGCACCACTTGCAGCCGCACATAAACTCACAGATAAATTAGCAGGCAAAAACGTCGTGATGGTCATGAGTGGTGCGAATCTGGACACAGAAACGCTCAAGAAAGTGCTTGCCTACCAGTTATGAATCACGTAGACAGGGGCAGACCCTTCAACCAAGTGGAGGGATGCCCATTCCGCACCTTCCATGAACTCGTTGCGGAGTGCGTTTGTTAGGTCGGGGTGGATATGTAGCGATGTCAAATCCCAACGCAAATTTTCGCTCTTTTCCACAATGACGTTAGGGACTTCAGCGATAAGCGAGACGCGTTGCAACTCGCTATTTTTTCGGGTTAATCGGACGGTTGATAAGACATAGTGAATCGTCTGTTTCGGGTCTCGCATTTCGGCACTGTAATGTTCGTCTGTAGACACTCGGTAATGTCCGAAACGCATCAGTTTGAGGTTACCAAGAAACTGATCTGTTTCATACCCTTCCGGGCGCGGTAAACCCCCATAAATAATAATATGTCGGCATCCGTATTCTTCCAAGGCATAGTCCACAGCCAGCTGTCCATCGGTATAGTCTTTGTCCGTTTGTCCAATCCATTCCTGAACAATCTGTTTTGCTTGTGGGAGGGGTTTGTCACCCTGATCAGCAACCGAATCCAGGTCTCCAATGAGAATATCTGGGACAAGCGGCGTGTCTACACCCCGATTTAATTCTTCAAATATACAGATTCCGCCATCGGCACAGATAAGCGGTAAACGGTCTTCCACCGCGGTTACAATCTCTTGACGGTAAAAGTCGAGATGCCGTGTGTCATAATAGCCGTTGAGAAAGATGAGTGCCGATTTCATTTTTTTACTTTCCTTGCGGTTCGGTAAGGTGGATATTGTATGACAGAAGCAGTTGACAAGGATGATAGGAACGTTTGACGCGCTTTAGGTTCTCTAACCCAGAATCGTCCATGGCGTTAATCCATCTGTATGTGTCCTTTAACGCCCTGCAAAATTCGCGATAAATAAACTGCGCCAATCCTTTCGTGCGGAGGTCAGTAATCTCAAACAGCACGCAGAACGTCTCCGCGTTTAGTGGATAGCCAAAGGTATAGCCTCTAATTTCTCCATCAATGCGGACAACCCTACCAAGAAGTCCGAGCGCATCCGCGTGTGAAATCCCAATTCGGTGCGCTGACTGTGAGTCGTCGAGCATCGCATTATAGATCGGATCGTCGGACTTTGCCGACCGCATCACGCGCCATCTGTCATAAAGCGCGAGACACGCATCCTGATCCGCTGCGGTATACGGACGCAATTTTGCTGACGGATACTTTGCTACAAAGACGTTGTACGCATGGCGTTGTTGCTTATAGCGATCCCCTCGCAGCCCTGCAAGTGTATCCGTTTCGTAGAGATATTCCGTCTCTTTCAAGGTGGCACGAAACCCATTCTTTTCAAAGAAAACAATCATCTTTCGTGGCACATTTTCGATGCGAGCGATATGCCGATTCCGATTGGATTTTAACATGAATTGGTATGCTTGGCAAATAACATTTAGGTAGGTAGGGTTTCCGATCTCACACGGCAGCGGCAGTATCGGCATGAAGTAGTCATCACCCTGTTTTGCGAAGATACAGAGATAGTCCGAGAGCAGTGTCCAATAAAACTGAAAATGTTCTTGCCACACATAAAGCGGTGCGAAGGCATAATGAGACAGACGCGTACAGGTCGGATGCGCGCGCAGGTCAAAAATCAGTTTGTCGTTAAGTGTAAGTGGTTGAAGTCGCATCTGTTAGTTTTTCTCAAACATCGCGACAAGGAGATCGCTTCTACCGAGTTTATGCACGATCGTCACAGTCTCTTGATAGTCACCGATGAGGCTCCAGTTCGCAATGATTTGCGCCGTAACCTCTTCGGATTCAACGTAATCAATGACATTGTGGATCTGTTGCTGGAATGTTTCCGTTTCGAGGTGTTCCTCACCGAACGGGCAGAGCATATCCACGCCGAGTACTACCTCACTTCCATCTTCGCTGAACATGAGCGCGAACGGATAGAGTTGGCAATCAAGCGGGCGGATCGAGTAGATCGTGCAATGGTTTGTCCCTGGTTCAAAGAAAGCGCAGATATAGAAATCGTTGTGGCGTTTGAGTTGGATTTGCGCACTTGCGCCGTCTGCTTGCGGACGAAAGTGTGTTGGGTCGGCACCATGTGCTACGGCGTTCTCTTTCTCCATTTCGGTGAAGATAGGTGCGAGCGGACTGTCCGCCTCTAAGAACCTGCAACAGACATCACACGAGAAGCAGACCTCGGAGGGGATAATTTGGTAGAGTTTGGGGTCCGTAAGGGTAGGTGTCTCCATCGTGTATCCAATGCGCGTGTTGAACCTCAGAATAGAAGATTCCGCTGCCCGACTATGATGCCAAAGTTTTCCCGATTGTATCAATCACAATGTGAATCTCCTCTTCTGTTAATCCCGGATGGAGTGGGAGACTCACAACGCGTTCAAATGCTGCCTCAGCGTACGGGAAATCGCCAACACGGTAGCCGTACCGTTCCTGATAAAAATCGAAGAGGTGTAACGGAATGTAATGGACACTGCATTCAATGTTTGCATCGCTTAAGGCTTCCACAAATTCATCTCGGTTGCCGGTGTGGAGTTGGATGATGTAGAGATGCCACGCATGCTCGCGCGGATTATCCGGTGCTACGGGGGTACTTATCTCCGAAAATTTTGCCAGTTCCGTTTGATAGATATGTGCGAAATTTCGACGACGCTCGTGTTGTTTGTTGAGTTTCATGAGTTGACACAACCCCATCGCCGCTTGAATATCGGTCATGTTGTATTTATAGCCTTCGGTGGCGATGTCGTAATGCCAGATATTGCGCTGCGATTGACGTGCCCAAGCGTCTTTATCGATTCCATGGAGTCGCATGGTGCGGAGCGGTTTAGCGAATGCGTCGCTGTTGGTGGTAATCATACCACCTTCGCCTGTGGTGAGGTTCTTATTCGCATAGAAACTAAAAGCGGACAGGTCACCGATAGCACCGATCTGTTGTCCTCTGTATTCAACTGGAATGGCGTGCGCCGCGTCGTCAATGAGCTTTAGGTTGTGGTGTGGGCTTATGGGGTGCAGCGCATCCAGATGGCACGGGATACCCGGGATGTGAACCGGGAGGATTGCCTTTGTACGGGGCGTTATCGCCTGCTCAATTTTACTTGTGTCGATGTTCAATGTATCCGGATGGATGTCCACAAACACGGGCTTTGCACCGACATATCGAATCGCTTCAGCAGTTGCGGTGAAGGTGTAAGGCGTCGTGATAACTTCGTCGCCGCTGCCGACATCAGCGACTACAAGACTCAGATGTAACGCCGCGGTACAAGAACTGACAGCGATGGCGTGCTTGACACCGAGGTATTCGGCGAAGGTGCGTTCAAATTCGCGGACCCTGTTTCCCGTGCTGAT
>JAPPDN010000467.1 GCA_028824575.1 Candidatus Poribacteria bacterium
GGCGGTTCACGGTCGGAGGTGGGATGGGACATCAAGAAGGGGTGGTTCATGAAATGTACTGTGGCACCCGCTATGTGAACCGAGTTGGCATTATGGCCAGTATTGTTGAAAAAAATATTGTTGGAGACCTCCACCGTATCTTTAGAGAGTCTCAAATGAAATCCACCGGCCCAATGTGTTGAAGAAGAATTACTATCAAATACATTGTGCGTAATCATGTTACCGGTAAAGCGGTTTGAAATGTGAAACCCCTGCTTGTTCCTAATAAATTTATTGTAGGTAACATTACCGATGAGTTCGCTAGAAACCTCAAATCCAACAGTCATACCATTAAATTCATTTCGAGTAACATCGCCAGTGAGGATGTTAGCACCAAATCCATTCGCAGCGTGAGACGACTTTCCAATAAATACATTATGGGCAATACTACCGGTGAGGGTGTGAACCCGAAACGCCGGTCCAGTCTCCTTGTCTACATTCTTAAAGGTATTGTGGGTAACGTTGCCGGTGAGGACAATCACACTAAATCCATTCGGACCGCTGTTTGCCTCATTCCCTTCAAAGGTATTGTGAGTAATGTTCCCCTCTAATGTATCCTTAATATGCAAACCAGCTGCATCACGACGTCCACTCCTGTTATTCCGAAAGACATTTTCGGAGATATCTCCTGTCGAATTGCCACTCAGATAGAGACCTGTCCAATGGTTTCCACTGAAGATATTGTTGGTAGCGGCAGCACTCTTAGTTGTCTCCACGCCGGTCCAATGATTGTTGCTGAAGGTGTTTCCGGTAAGGATAAGGGGCATATTTGACCACACGCCACCGCCTTTATTATTATGAACAACGCAGCCTTCAAAGGTGCTCGGCGTTTCCTTCGTGCCCGTCGGGTCATGCAGGACAATCCCACCCGTCCCTTTAGTCCGCAGAGAGTTCTGGACCGTCAGGTTGCGGATAGTCACACCTTCGGTATTCTCTCCAAGGAGAAGCGGCACGGTCGCCTCTCCTGTGTGTTGTCCATCAATAATGCATTCGGCAGCGGTGGTAGTGCCTTCAAAGATCATCTCTTGGCGGAGTTTCAGCGGGAAGATTTCACGGGCGGTACCTTTGGCAGCATCTCCGTTGTAGTTGCCCGGGTGGATATGCACATGCCACGGATCCGGTAGATTATTTCTTTCGCTAATCAACAGTGCGAAGGTAATAGACTTGTACGGACTTACCGCTGAACCTCTACCCGCGGGCGCGTTTACGCCGTTCACCGCGTCTACATAGATATGTGTATAGGTGAGGGCATCGCTCACACCGTGAAAAGTGAGGGCGAATATAACGGTAAAAAGTACTACAATGAGATTTCGATAGTTCAATAGTGATTTCATGAAAATTCCTTTTCGGTTCGTAGATAGGCGCGGTTGAAAACCGCACCCACCGAACACAATTGCCCCCTATGTATCTTTACAAAATGCCCTTACTTTTCATAAATGTGGCTGGTATCGGTTTCGGGCCAGAAAATGACAAACAGCCTGCCGTCCCACGTATACGTGCTGACATCCGGGGTCGTGCTTCCCGTGGGAAACCAGTGGATCGTTCCGCTGCTTTCATTAAACGGCTCAACGAATTTATGGGAGCCAGTGATGAACTGCGTCGGTTTTTGGGTCTCCGCTCCAGGGTCCGACTGGATTTCCCGTGTATATGTCGTCGGTGTGAGCCGCAGCGTACTCGTCTCTGCAACCGGGTCACCCTTGATCTGCTTGGAAATCAGCGTATAGGTGCCGCTGAAGAGTTGGGCAATTTTATAGGGCTTGGAGAAGACGGTAACCGTTGCCTCTTTGTGGACATCTTCCTCGCCGCCATCGCGTACGTAGAGATAGACGGTTACGATTTTCGGTGGGACGATCTCCTCCGATGGTAGTTCCGGGGCAGTCCACTGGACTTGGGGTCCGGCTTCGCCTTCCAAAGTGCCGTCGGTTACATCCCAAGTATACGTCAACGGATTATTTTCGGGATCAAATACCCTGGCTTTAAACGTGACGGTTTCACCGTATTCAACTTCATTCGGGACGGTGAAAGTGGTTATTTCAGGTGGGTCATTGGTGAGTTCTTCGTACTGATCGCAACCGCTGAAGACAGCGATCTGAAGCACTAACAGAAGTACCACACCTACCTGAGTTGACTTAAAGAGATTCATTAATATGCTCCTTTGTTAGAGTAGTTATCAGTTTTAATAGTTATCAGTCATCAGTACGATTTTTTTCTCCGAAAAAAATCTTTCAGTTATCAGAAGGGCGTTGGAATTATCAAAAATCTCTTGTAACTGATAACTGAAAACTGACAACTGTTAACTGCGTACTCGCTTACTTGCGTATTAACATTTTTCGTGTGGCGGCAAACTCGCCTGCCGTTAATGTGTAGAAATAGACACCGCTTGCGACGGGTTCACCTACCTCGTTTTTGCCGTCCCAATAGGCTGCACGGCTACGGGATTGATAGACCCCTGTTGCCTGATGTCCTAACGCTAAACGCCGCACCAAATTGCCATTTATCGCATAGATACGCACCGTTACATCCGATGAAGATAATAACCGATACGGTATCCACGTTTCAGGGTTGAACGGGTTCGGGTAGTTCGGCAGAAGTGTCGTTTCCGTCGGTGTTTCCATTGCAGCGATCTGTAGCATTGGTGATGCGAGAACACCCGTGTCAACCGTGCTTCGGAAATAATCATAGTCAACCGTTAAAGTACCTGTTCCCGCGGCGACACCCGCATAGATACCCAACTGTAGCGGGGGTGTCAACGGAAAATTGGCAACCCCAATCTCTATCCAAGGATCCGCTTCGTGGGTCTTATACCACCCTGTATAAGTGTCTCCCTGCTTACGGAGCCGTAAAAACAATTCCGTCGCCCCGAATTCAGGTTGCCATGCCGGATCCGCGACTAAACCGCGTCCTCTGGTTTGATACTGGATCTGCCCTTTCGCACCGGCATCCCGCGACCAAAATTTTATCGTCACCCAGTTATTGTCCGCCGGACTCTTCACGACCAATCCATTGACCCCGGAAGCGGTATCCCATCTGCTGAAAAAGTGGGTTTCAACGTCAAAAGCGTCGGCATCGGTTTCTTGATAAAGAAAATGTGAAGCATCTGATGCCCAGAGATTCCGATTCGTTTCGCTCTCAATATGGAGGAAACCGTCTCGTGTTTCGCCGACATCCCAATTCGCGGGCTCATTCTGCCACCGCCAATTCGGGTTCTGCAGGGCGGTACCGTTAAATGCGTCGGCGAAGTTGTCCGTTGCATCATTGACCTGCACATCCGTGACCTGAACCGAGATGCGCTGGGTGACAAGCAATTTACCATCGCTCGCCGTCACTGCCACGCTTGCACTGCCTACCCCTCGCGGGGTGATTGTTATCTGAGTGCCAGCCAAGCTCACGGCCACCACTCTTGTTTTACTTGACTCAGCTTTATAACGCAAAACATT
>JAPPDN010000299.1 GCA_028824575.1 Candidatus Poribacteria bacterium
GACTCTCGGAAAAATTTCAGGTTCGCCGAGAGGAAATCCTTGCCAGACAAGTATTAGTAAGCCGAACAGCAACGACACTAAGAACGGAACGACAAACACTACATATCCGCCAATCAGTTTGCTCCATAGAAATAGGTCGCGCGGTAGGGAATTGGCTAAGGTGATCCGAAGGGTGCCCGCTTCTCGTTCCCCGGCGACCGCATCGAACGTAAACAATAACGCGAGTAGACTGAAGACGGTACCGACGACGAACAGAAAATCGAGATGCCCTAACATATAGGAGAGAGAGGACACCAAGGCGGGTGCGCCTTGTGTAACCCCATTGCGGGTCATACCGAGATAACTCGGCAATGCATCTGCTAATCCATTTGCGAAGACGCTTAAAGCGGTCGGTTTGAGGATGAGTTTGGAAACTTCCAGCTCCGGATCCAGTGACATCCCTGGGTTCATCGTGGTTTCTTCAATGTTTGCGAGTTTAACGGCTTCTTGGTAATCTACTAAGTTCTGACGATAACTTCGGTAATTGGTAGAAAGGGTCAGCGGGACGAGAAGGAGGCACATCACAAGGAGCGCGACGAAACGGACGCTCAGAATGTGATGCATAACCTCTTTTTGAATCAATGTCATTAACATGTTGAATTCTCCTTATGGTTGCTCTTTCATTAGTCTTGTATAATTATTAATGATCCGATTTGAAAGTGGAAAGGGTGCATAAAGTGAAAAATTTATTGCGCGTTGCGTAAGTTCTGTATAATTATTAATGATCCGATTTGAAAGTGGAAAGGGTGCATAAAGTGAAAAATTTGGGGCATGGAGAAGGCGGGGACTATTCTTGATAACAGTATTGTCGATTATGTGGGAGATTATTCATCGACTTTCATCGGTTTTGGCACTTTCCAGAAGACCAGACCTTATTGTAGTACGATCTTTAGTGAGATATTAAATTGTGAAGGGCGGATTTTGCATCCGCCCTATACTCTTATCAGATAAACCAGAAGTTCCTATGAACCAAAGACGTAGTTTGTTATGCCAATGTAGAGTTACCTATTCTTCTTCTGCAAGCGAGATGTGCAATATCCCACGATCTTCAGTAGCACTATAGAGTTTATTGTTAACAATCGTGAGCGCATTAATTTTATCCGGCACTTCTGAAGAGATCTGTTTCCATTGATTACCGGTATCCAAACGATAGGCTCCGATGTCGCTAACACCATAGATTGTGGAGCCATCCACAGCAAATTTGTCTATGATAGGACGCGCACCGGCACTATCGGTTAGCACGCGCCAGTGTACGCCGGTCTCTGAACTCAAGCCCCCTGCGTCCGTTGCAACATAAACTGTTGAACCGACAAGGGTTATCTCCTTGAAATGGGTAAAGTGAAGTGGTAGGTTTGACGTAACATCTCTCCAGCTGCTCCCGCCATCAAGCGACTGGAATAGTTTACCATCGCGTTTGCCGACGTAGACGGTTTCTTCCAAAACTGCTAATTTGAGATCCTTACTTAAGTCTTCATAAGACAGTTGGCTCATGTCTATTAATCCTGTGTTTGTCCACTGTGGATCACCAAGTCTCCACTTAAAAAGCGTACGTCCATATTCAGCATAGAACACATCGTTACAGACTACGACTGTTGTGGCTTTCACGTCCTTTCCATGTAAGTCGCGTACAGGAGGGGAAACAGTTGATACGATTGATTGATGCTCTTTTGCAGAATCATCAGAAGTGGGTATATTGCGTGTAGATAAGCCGGAAATTCGCAAATTGTTATTTGTAGAATATGAAAAAAAATAAAGATTGTTGTCATCAACTATCAATTTTGAATTAAAGGTGTTAGAGATACGAACTCTGTCCGGTGACGATTCATCTCTAATTGTAGTCACCTTCCCAAAAAACCTCTCGGCAATTGAGAGTTTTTTCCAAGACACACCTCCGTCAGTTGATTGATACACTGCGTAGCCAGTATACGCGTATAATCTGTTGTTGACCGCAACTAAATCCTTTAACCTTGTTCCCACCATCCCCTCTATAAGTGAGTGCCACCGTTTTCCACCATCGGTTGTGCGATGAACGCCAAAGGGACCGACTTCGTAAAATGTCGTCTCGTTTACGGCCACAGCTGGTAGACTATGAACCATAAACATATCTGTATTTCCTGGCAGTTCCCTCCAGGTTTGTCCGTTATCTGTTGAATGATAGCGTTTGCTGGCAGTTGACGCTAAAAGCACTTCACCAACAGCCAAAACCGTCATGCCAGAGGGTACCACTCGAAGGTAAGCGTAAGATTTATAACTGGGTGTTATTTCCGTCCATGATGCGCCCAAGTCAGTTGAATGGAAAATCTTGAGTGCATGCGATTCAATTTTTTGTACTTCCTGTGTTATCCCTATTGGCGTGAATCCTAACAGATCGGGCCCCGTCCCAATATAGAGATTATTCTCAGACACTGCCAAAGAGTAGATGGCTCTTGATGTCTCCACCGGCAACTTTTTCCAAGTGCCTGAGTCGAGACGATAGAGACCGCGCGCTGTACCCGCGAACACTGTTTTTCCAACAGCAGCGACTGTGGAAATCGTTTTGTTTACTAATCCGTCATTAAATAAGTGCCATTGTGTCCCACCGTCTGTAGATCGATAAATTCCTTCATCTCTGAGGGCAAGATACATCGTAGAACGCGCTTGTGTTTCATCCGTTATGATGAGACCGACAGCGTCTCCCTTGGGTCTGGGACCCATCGTCCGCCACGTTTCACCGCTATCATCTGAACCAAATATCTCATCAGTGGATACTATGTAAAGGATACCGTCACGTTCTGCCATCGGCATTAGCGATTTACCAATTGGAATATCCGTGTTGATGCGTGTCCACGCCGTCGCATCTGTTCTTAATCTGTATATGCCTGTCGGGGCAACAGCATAGACGGTACCTTCAGATGTAGCGAAGATATCGCGGACCTGTCCCCCTGGCGGCGCGCCGCCCTGTGTCCACTGCGAAGTAGAAAACTTGGCGGAGTCTTCCAATGTAGCAGATGTTGTGGTCGTTGTAGAGTCTTGTATGTCGGTGCCGCTGCTTTTACCGACTGTAGCAGCCCGACCCACTCGATTTTGTACAGTTGGTTTCGCCGTAATATCGAGAATGATAGGGGTGTCAATGATTTCAATGGTTGGTTCAGATTGTGCTTCAAAACTGTACGGCTTCTGAAAACGAGCAAGGTATTGGTTGCTTGCACCGAGCAGCAATATCACCAAAACAGCGGCAGTTCCAACAGCCGCCCACGGCAACAAAGGTTTGCCGACTGGCGGTGGTATCGGTTTCATATTAGCGACTTCCTGCATGATACGCTCAGTTACTTGGGCGGGGAATGGGATGCTCCCGAGTGTTTCGCGGACCAATAGTTCTTCTTGTTGTTCCTGTAAACGCTCGCGTCCCCGGCGAAGTCGGCTCTTAATTGTGTTCACCGACACACCTAAGAGTTTC
>JAPPDN010000934.1 GCA_028824575.1 Candidatus Poribacteria bacterium
TATTGAAACTTCAACTCCTATTGGCAGCGTCGCCTTAATAAATGGCGATAACTTAGCGGCGGAACATACGCTCAATATTGTGCAAGCGCACTCCTCCAGACTTATGCCTGCGATCGATACGGTCTTAAAGTGGAGCGACATTACAGCAGACGACTTAGACGGATGCGCTGTCGGTATCGGACCCGGATCGTTTACCGGTATCCGTATCGGTGTTGCGACGATTAAATCGC
Organism: Candidatus Poribacteria bacterium; assembly: GCA_028824575.1. Lineage (GTDB taxonomy): Bacteria > Poribacteria > WGA-4E > WGA-4E > WGA-3G > WGA-3G. The sequence continues at coordinate 231 of JAPPDN010000934.1, forward strand.
TCTGTTATGCCCTCGACAAACCGATCGTCGGTGTCTCAACATTGGAAGCGGTCGCGTACAACCTCCGATGGACAAACGGCATCATTTGCCCGCTTCTCGATGCTCGGCGGAGTGAAGTCTACGGTGCTATTTTTCAAGGCGGCACGGAATGGCAACGTCTCAGCGAGGATCTCTGCCTATCACTTGATGCTTTCCTTGACCGTCTTGATACACATACTTCTCCCGATCACACTATTAACTTCGTTGGTGATGGATTGTTGACGTATGGAGACGCAGTCCGTGAAAGACTCGGCAAGCGTGCCGACTTTGCTGATGCTATTTTCAATGTTCCACGCGGGGCAACGATCGCGCATCTCGGCAGGCAACGTTTACAAAACGACGATGTTGACGACTACTGGACATTAGTGCCGAACTACGTTAGGGTTGGACTCTATTGACGGCAACACTTAAGGAGATTCACCATGCCATTTTCACATTTTCATAGATACTTACACACCGTGCTTCTCGTTGTGATGCTCTTGGCAGGCGTTGTTGCCGCTGCACACAGTTTAGAAGTCGGCGATCGCGTGTTCGGTTCTCAACTTGCGATAGATATCGGCTTCGCTGAGCATTGTCACGGCAAAGCCAATGTATACGTCATAAATTATGTGCCACCTATCTTAAAGTTGTATCCTCCGCCAATACTTGAGGAATTTAAGAGAAAATATAACATAAGGGTCGCGTGGCGGCAAGCAGCCGAGGATGAAGAAACAGCACTGTTCATTATTGATAAATCGGGATACGTGCGCTGGAAGCACACCGATGAAATAACAAACCTAACAATAGACGCGTTGACAACAGAATTCGCCAAACTTAAGCGTAACACGCCTTTACCTATCGGCTCACCTGCCCCGGATTTTAACCTCACCGAAGCAGACGGAGAAACGGCGTTCAGACTCTCTGATTATAAGGGAAAAAAGAATGTACTTGTTAGTTTGCTGCTTCAGACTTACTGACCGGTCTGTGCTAATTATACGGCGCAGTTTGCGAACCATCAAAAACTATTCGACGAAAAATACGATACCCTCGTTGTAACGATTAAACCGGAACCGATCTCTATCATAGCGAAATTTAAGGACACCGAAACAATGGACATCCCGTTGCTTGCGGATCCGGGTTCCTCTGTCCATGAGGCTTATGGCATCGTTAAACCTTATCACTTCCACCGTCGGGATATGTACCTGCCAGCAACGTTCTTAGTGGATAAAGCGGGTACCCTGAAATGGCTCTATATCGGCAAGCGAAATTCGGATCGTCCCGCTCGGGACCTGATTCTTGAACAACTCTCGCAGCTGCAGCATAGATGAACCGTATCCTTAAAAACACGTCCAGTCTCTTTAGTGCGCACCTTATCGGCCGCCTCGGCTCACTGGTGATAACAGTCTGGCTGATGCCACGTTATTTCACCGAAAGTGAACTTGGCGGCTATTTTGTTGCAATTGCGCTTACCAATCTGATTGCGATCCTAACAGAACTCGGCATACAAAACCCACTCATCCGAGAGATGACGCTACATCTCCAGCAGACACGACACTATCTCGGTAACGCACTCATCGTTCGCTGTATTCTGTCAATCATTGCATACAGCATCATGCTTATCAGCGGTATCTTCTTCTACACCCCCATAATTGTAGAGATGATAATTTTCTTAGGGTTAGCAGAGATCGCCAATTCCATTGCGCAATTGTACCGGTGCGTTTTCCGTGCATACGAGGAGATGAAATATGAGGCACTCACTGTGATTGCCGAGCGTGGCGTGTTTCTTTTCGTCAGCGGCGGGGCGATCCTCTTTGGATATGGGCTGGTGACTGTCTGTCAAGTCATGTTAGCAGCCGGTTGCATTAACCTTATTTTGAGCGTTGGGTTCACCCGATTCCGCTTCACGCCGCTCCGTTTCCAACCCAGTCGAGAGACAGTAAAAGTGCTGATGCAGCAGGCACTGCCGTTTGCTATCGGTAATCTCTTCAACTTGCTCTATTTCCGTGTAGATGCGATCATGCTGTCAAAGTTAAGTTCAGAAGGCGTAGACGCTAACACGTGGTACGGGTTGGCGTATACCATTGTCAATGCCTTTACAATCCTGCCGGGTGCGCTCATGATGGGTGCGATGTTTCCAGTGCTATCGCGTGCATGGGAGAGAGAAAAGGGGAGATTCCCGGGCGCATACACTTTCGGTATGCGATGGATGGTCCTATGCGGACTTCCGTTCGCGATTGGACTTTCAATATTATCATCCGAAATTACGGGGGTATTATTTCCGACTTACACATCGGCGCAAGTAGATAAAGTCGCAACAGCACTTCAATGGCTGAGTTGGTCGGGTGGCCTGATCTTTTTAACAACTGCAGTGCTGGCGGTATTACGGGCGACAGATAAACGGCGTGCCTTCTCAGTACTCATGGGGACGACAGCATTCTTGAACATCTGCCTGAATTTATACCTGATTCCGCGTTTCAGCCATGTCGGTGCGGCGATCGCGATGGTCATCAGCGAAGCGTATGTACTCGTTGTTGGAATCGGCTACATCTCAAGAAATATAGTCAAATTTCGGGAAACATTTCCGATACTGCCGACGCTTTTGAAGGCAGTCTTTCTCTCTGCTGTAATGGGCATCGGTTTGGTGTTGTTGAAGGGATTTCTATCGGTTTGGGTATTGATTCCGTTGGGGGTGCTATTCTACGGTGGTGGAATTGCCATTTTAGGCGAATTTCGGTCAAGATTTAGGTTTGATTAGCCTTTGGTGTTTAAAGCCTAATTGCTGGCATCACCACTGGGTTTAAAGTCTTTAGGAGTAATCATTAAATTTGCCCAATGCGCCCAGTCACAGGTTGCACTTTCGACGGAGTCGGTCACCAACTCCAATAACACAACTTCACCGGCAAACTCAGAAAGAGAGACTTGCGCGTCTACCCAACCCGGTGTGTTGAATGCGAAGTGTTCATATCGCATCTCACCGTTGAGAAACACTTTAAAGAACAGTCCATCAAGACTACAATTTCTATCGGGTAACCCCATCGAAAAAGAGAATGTCAATGCTTGGGCGTGAGGTAAGGACAATAAAAATTGGAGAATAGTTTGTCCGTTAGGGGGTGGATGTGCCGAAATCGTCTCTTTACTCACACCATTGGCAGTTAATGCCGCTCGTTGCCCTGAACCCCAAACGCTTCCGAGTCGGAATACACCATCATACTGGAGTCCAGCGACG
>JAPPDN010000579.1 GCA_028824575.1 Candidatus Poribacteria bacterium
CAGTGAACAGGCTAACAGCCTATGCTACAAAAAACAGAGACTATCTCAGTGCACAGGCTAACAGCCTATGCTACAAAAGAGCAACCTGCGTAAGTCCTATTTGGGTAAAATGGCAGCATTTACGGCATTTACGGATCATCGCGTTGAAAGCGGAACACACCGTTTTGCTGAGTGCCGATGTAGAAGGTTCGACTATCAATGGCAAATGCTGTTGCCGTGTGCGGTAGTTCTGCGGCGATCTGTTTCCACGTGTTGGTTTGTTTATCAATCTCATAGATACCACTATCACAGACACCGTAAACTATCACATCATCCGCCACAATCCGGTCCATAATCAGTCTATTGCCATCAACATCGGTGACTACTTCCCAAGTTTCGCTATCCTGTGAACGCATAACCCCCATGTCCGTTGAAACGTAGGCGGTTGATCCTGCGAAGTGTATCTCTTTGAAGTATCCAAACGGAAAGGCGAGGTTTTCGGTGACATCAGTCCAAGTGTCGCCGTCATCAAGCGACAGGAAAAGTTCTCCCTCGCGTTTCCCAGCATAGACTGTGCTACCCGAAACGGCGAGTGTGAGACCTTTTCCCTCAATAGGTGAAATCCCCTCCTGATCCTCCAATCCCGTGTCGTGCCATGCGATTTCGCCACGTCGCCATCTGAACAGTTTATGCCCGTATTCGATGAAGATGGTATCGTTAGTGCATGTCATCGTTCCATTCGTCCTCCACTCTTCAATAATACGCTCCTGGTTGGCTCTCAACACCTCTCTCGCTTTATCAATACCGGCATTATTTGTTGCTGCTTCCATGCTTTTTTTCAAGCGTCCCGTGTGTGAGGTGTCTTCTTCAAAATCTGGGACACCTTTAAGGGGTAGGAACACATCACGGGTATCAGAGAGACGGAAGAGCGTGACTCCATCGAGTTCACTGTTGCTGACATAGAGGCCCCCGTTGGCTGTTGCGCCCTTCGCTTGTGATGACTCAAGAGAGACTTTTTTGTTACCATCTATTAAGCTGACGGATTGCCATGACTCACCGCCATCTGCAGATTTGAGCATTTCTGTAGGTGTTCGCGCGTAGAGAACGTTTTCAAATACGACCAGATTTGGAACATTGGAATTCACAAGTCCTGCCGTAAACGGGTGCCACGTGATACCGCCATCTGTGGAGCGTTTTATTCTGCTATGATCCGTACCATAAAAAGTGTTTTTGTCCAACACAACAATCGAAAATTCTCCAAACGCCTGTGGTCCAGGGTTAGGATCTGTCCATGTTTCACCCCTGTCATCAGAAAGCAGGATACCCAGGGGACCTTTCAACATAAGTGTGTTTCCGACCGCCACAACCTCGACTACTGTTAATATCTTGACTGGATGTTCGAGCGTATTCGGTGTAATATCGGTCCAGGAATTACCGAAGTCGGTCGAATAGAAAACAGCGGCATGCGGACCCTGCGGCGGAATTGCGATTGTTCCGACGTAGAGTCTATCTTCAGCAGTTACTAACGAGTTGATGCCATGCGAAGTCGGTACCGGTAATTTTTCCCACTCGTCAGTAAACTGGAAGAGCCCTTGATTTGTGCCAATAAACAAAGTGTTGTCAACAGCGAGTGCGTCCGATATACGAAACTTGGGGGCACCCGCCTCTGGGACGTTATCGGCTGGCAAATCCTTTCCTATGGGTTCCCACTGGTTCCCGACATCCTCAGAACGAAACACTTCCGTCTGGAGAACGAGGTACATCGCCGTATCCGTGATAATTAGGGCAATTGCACGTCCTTCAGGTCGCTCGCCGAGACTATTCCACGTTTTGCCTTCATCAACTGAGACCAAGAGTTCACTGTCGGTGAGGAGATAGAGGGTGTCATCGCGTTCTGCCATGACACGATTGAACTCTCGATTCGGACCGCTGGCACTGACAAACGTCCATGTATCTCCTGTCTCTGAAAGTCGATAGAGTCCTGTTTTCGCGATTGCATAGAGGGCGCGATTAGATGCGAGAAAGAGTCCGGCATGTGAAACGCCGCCGGGTCCTTTTGTCTGCACCCATTCTGCTTTCGCAACTGGGACGCCCGTATCCTCTGCTTGCGCGGCTGCGAGAAGTAGCGGTTCCGATTGGAATCCGGCACCGTTGATTTTACGGTGTGTATCAGATATTCCGAATCGGGTGCGTGTGTCGGACTTGCGTGCTGACACTTGAATAATTGGCGTGTCAACGAGTTGTATTGTCATCTCCGATGTCGCGTTGAAGTTGTAAGGCTGCTGAAAACGAGATAGCGCACGCGGCCCCGTCCCGATCATCAGGATAACCAAGAAGGTTGAAGCGAAAGAGAAACCCCACGGTAGCCACGGTTTGCTTACTGAAGGGGGTGCCGGTTTGATGCGTGCAATCTCCCGCACGATATTCTCTGTTAGATTTGGAGAGAGTTGGAAATTGTCGAAGACCTCTTGAATTAGAGATTCTTCTTTTTGTAGGCGTTGTCGGGCGCGGTGTAGCCGACTTCTAATTGTGTTCGGTGATACGCCGAGAAACTGGCTAATCTCCTCACCCGACATTTCTGCAAGGTAATACAGCGTTACGACGGTGCGTTCGCTCTCTGGCAACTTTTTCAGGAGGCGTTTGACGAGTTCGCGCCGCTGTTCAATCGCTGCTGTTTCGCCGCGGGCAGCCTCATATTGCGCGTAGCAGGCTTCTTCAAGTTCCTCCATAGACATGGCATTGAGAGACCTTGTCGGTACTTGCTTCTTGCGGAGCCATGAGAAACAGTGCCGCGTCGCAATCACATAGAGCCAACCGGGAAACTGCTCTGGACGTTTCAGTGTTGAGAGTCTCTTGTAAGCCTTCAGAAAAACATCCTGTGTGAGTTCCTCAGCGATATGGAAGTCACCGATTTTACGCCAAACGAGGGCATGCACCGATTTCTGGTATTTATTGACGAGCGCGGTGAATGCGTCTTGATCGCCATCTAAGACGCGTTGAATGAGATCTACATCATTTGCCTTCATTTATCTCTCCTGAGAGAAAATATAGGTTTCATAATATAGTGACGCTCGTAAAAGTCGAAATGTTGCATAAAGTGCTTATTCTGCAGGGATTCATGGAAAAATGTGTAAGTTCCATTTGGAATGTGGTGTTGTATGGCTATTATATGGACACAAAATTGGGGGTCAAGGAAGTATTCAGGGGTGTGCAAAATTTTGACATTCAGCAAGACAATTTGCTACCGATGTGTTTCAAGACATCAGTGGGCTTCTTTGTCGCGAATGTTTAAGTTCTTTTTTTTCGATGAGAAAGAGCCCGCGGTCCTCCGGGGGGGCACTCAACATGTTTGTGAGGGCAACATCACCTTGCGCGGAGATGGATACATCTAAAACTTCTTCAAAATGATGATGTATGAGGTTACGTGCTTCTGGCCGCCGCTGCATTCTATCAAGAAGATAAACGCCTGTTGTATGACC
>JAPPDN010000209.1 GCA_028824575.1 Candidatus Poribacteria bacterium
CTCTATAGACCTTGATCTCCTCATCGGAAAGCACGTCGGGGATGACGATACATCCCTGTTCGTCCAATTGTCTTTTTTCTGCGTCGGTGATACCCATTTTGGATCTCCTTCGGTAGGCGAGGCACGGAGACCTCGCCAAACAGGTCTAAACTATGCTGCAAAATCTTTCAGGCACTCCTCGTAGACGTTGAAATGTTCGCCTTCGTGTTCTTCGGCATCAACGAGTTTGAGCCAGAGTGCGCTGTCCTTCTTCTCACCGCTCAGCTGTCGACGGCTACCGAGGTTCGACGGATCCGGTCCGCTCCAGACGACTTCACCACCTTGCATATAAATAAAATTATCACGATACCGGTCAATAAGGTCTTTCTGGTTTTCCTGATAGACCAACCCCTGTTCACAGGTTGTTTTCCGCCAATTCGCGACCGTTTCCGAACTATCTGTTTCCACAGAATCAAATTCCGCTAAGGGTGCCGTGACTTCGCTCTCCCAATCGATTTCATCAAGGTTGACGGTCCCGTATCCACGCTGTGCTGCGATAAGGATATGGTTCCGATCGCGTTTGAACGGAGGTGTGGGCCAGTCGGACTGTGGATCATGCCCCATCAGATGCATACCGACGGTATCCGTGGAGATAGGGTGATCGCCTGCGATGAGGGCGTTACAGATTCTACCTTCACCGCCCCATTCGCGTCCCCACTGCCCCGTCAACGCATCAATGATGTTGAGGCACGGTTTCGTGATGAGTGCCAAATCTGGAAGCACATAAGAGAGACGGATGAGGTGATGGTAGTAGCTGCGCGTCCTGCCTTCTGGGAGCAGCATCGGCGGTAACCCGAACAGATTTTTGGTGCATAAGGTGATCCCCATGAAAGCGTGGTTTTTCATCTTCGCCACAGAGACGACGGCATCGGCATCGTCGAAACAGGCACTCAGTGTATAACGATCAAACATTGAACCGCCGCCGGGGACATCGTAATCCTTAAAGGGAGGCAGGTTAGTATCATCAAACTGCACTTCTAATTCTTTGAGATGGTGCAGGTAATTGAAATCGGGCGGCATCCGATGTCCGTGGGTATAGGGATTCGTGTCGGTAGCGACGAGCTGCGCCGTGGTATGTTCCTTAATCAACCGCAGTACGGCACGGCAGGTGGCATCGTCTACTAATTCTCTGCGCCGACCCTCGTAGTAAATAATCCGCTCAGGTGGTTTCATCATATTGAATTTCATAACCACCTTCTTGGCGTTTTCAATGGGTTTCCAAGCACGCGTGAGCGGATCGGTGATACGGCGGAGTGTTTGATAAATTTCCTCTTCCGTTGCGCGATAATCGCAATGTGCTGCTCTAACTTTGAACTGTTTTTCCATAATGGCCTCCATTGCAAGTGCGTGATTTTCTAAAATCGTACGAAATTTTGGGGCTTCTCGCATCAAGCGTTAGTCATCTGACAAGCGCGCTTTGAGACGCTCGAGTTCTTCGCGCAGGCGCGAGACTTCCGCTTCCGCTTCTGCGCGTGCGGCGGCTTCACGCTCGCGTGCGGCGGCTTCACGTGCGCGTGCGGCGGCTTCTTGTTCTGCGCGCTGCTCTGCTGCCTCTGCCAGCGTTTGCAGCCACTGTCCCGTCGCCTCCTCATAAACGGCTAATCCATCATCCAGTAGATGGAACGATACGCCTAACGTCACAGAAAGAATACTACCATCTACATTCTCGGGTATCCGCTCATAAGTCCCATCTTTGAGGCGAAACCCTATCAGCGGCGTGGGCAAATAGCGTCTATCTATATCGCAGAGAAAATACTCCGAGATTCCCATTGACGCGTAATGTGCCTTTTTATGACCTAAGTCATTTTGAAACGTTCCTTTACTCGAAAACTCCATCACGAAGTCTGGGGGCTTCCCCTCTTCCCACACCTTATAGGTGCGGCGAAGTTTCTTGCCTATGCCGAAAGAGACGAGGATATCGGGCGAAACGGCGGTGCGACCAGGGCCCTCTACATCATACATCATGATAGTCCCAGAGACGTATGTATCTGGGTTATCCGCGAAGAAGCCATCAAAACGTTGCCGCAAATCGATGATAGCCACTGCGTGCATATCCGTTTCAGCCATAGGTTTTCCATCCGATTCAGGGTATAGGTCGGCAGTTTCTGTGGGAGCGTAAGGGATGTGGCGTGAATTTGGATACGTTTCCATGAGAACATCTCCTTTTCCACAAATGATTGAAAAACAAGTGTATGTCACTCGGGTATCTGTTAAGTATATTAAGTATACCTAAAAAAATTACATAAGTCAATCTTTTTGCAAAGGTCACATCGCTTGCTGGCGTAAAAGGCGACGCATCACCTTATTAGAAGCGGTCCTCGGCAACGTATCTACGATAACGACATCGTGAATTCTGAATAAAGGATTGAGATGTCTTGAAATCTCGGTTTGTAAAGTCGCGTGAAGCTCCTGTTTTGGGGGTGCTGCTTCTGATGCTACCAAAACGGCATAGATGACGAGTTGGCTCGGACCGCCGTCTTTCGGTGAGATGGCGACCGCTGCTGTTTCTTGAATCCCATCAACGACGTTAAGCACTTCCTCAATCTCTACGGAGCTTACCTTGATGCCGCTCAGGTTCATCGTATCGTCAACGCGACCGAGGATCCGGTATTTAGCACCCACAAGCCATGGTTCGGTTTCAAAGCCGTTGCCTAACCGTTCAATCGCATCACCGTGACGACGCAGATTGGATTCGGGTGTCCCCGCAAAATAGACTTCATTGTGGTCGGCGTTGAGCAGACTTGTGGAGAGACCCAGCGATGGCGAAACGATGAAAACTTCACCGTTGTCAGAGAGGTTTCCAGCGTCATCAAAGAGTAGAAAATTTAAACCGAGTGCTGGTGTTGTGAATGTCGAAGGTGCAGCGGGTTGGACACGCGTACCGGTGATATAACCGCCGCCAATCTCAGTGCCACCACAATACTCGATTACTGGCTTGTAGCCAGCAAGTGACATGAGGTAAAACATCTCTTCAGGGTTAGAGCATTCACCCGTTGAACTGAACGCTCGGATCGCATGCCAGTTGAGTCCGTGCATGCAGCCTGTATTCTTCCACGCCCGCACAAGCGTCGGCACAACACCGAGCATACTGACTTTAGCGTTCTGCACAAAAACACCGAAGTTCCGACCTGTTGGTACGCCGTCATACAAGGCAATCGTAGCATTGTTGATGAGACTTGCGTAGATGAGCCACGGTCCCATCATCCAACCGAGACTTGTGTGCCATGCCAGCACGTCCCCGGGATGGATATCGTGGTGTAGGTAGGCATCTGCAGCGGCTTTAATCGGGGTGGTGTGTGTCCACGGAATTGCCTTCGGTTCGCCAGTGGTACCGGAAGAGAAGAGGATATTAGTATTTGCATCCGGATGGCAGGGAACGGTGGCAAATGTCTCTGTATCGCTTAGAAAGTTTTGACAA
>JAPPDN010000120.1 GCA_028824575.1 Candidatus Poribacteria bacterium
CGTATCTGTCGTCTTGGTTGACCAGACGAGGGTCCTGTTCAACGATTTTCTTTACAACATCAAGGTCCCCGTTGGCTGCCGCGTCATGAATTGAACCGAGTTTCATATTTATTCTCCATCGTGTTAGGTTAATTGTATTTCCAAAAATAAATAGTAATTTAAGTTTACATTATATATGATAACATATTTGATTCAAAAATGCAAATTCATTTTACTTGTTGAAGGCATTTTTCTTTGGAAATGATTCCGGGAGACTCTCAATACATACCTATGTCGAAATGGTGTGAGTTGACTCATGGTGTCCATAACGCATCAATCTTGCCCATAATTGATGCCACTTTCTCAGGCTGGTTGTGTTCGAGAACATAGAGTAAATCCGGCAATGGAGCGGTATGGCGATAAAAAGCGCAGCGAGCATACCAACCCTCGTCAATAACGCCATCGTAATAAGCAACCAAATCGCCAACATCTTCTGCCGGATCACCAATCGTGCAACTTCCCCAATCAATAATTCCAGTGACGGTTTCCCTATTGACATCGACTAAAATGTTGTGTGAATAAAAGTCTTGGTGAATAAGAACGGGGGTAAAACAAAAGATAGACGGGTTGGCTATTACCTGTTTGAAATAGATGTTAAGTTCTTCTTGCTGTTTGTGGGTGAGCAGCGGAAAGATATGGGTTTGTATTTTCCCGTACATCTTGGCTATCCCTTCCTGCCATGCTTGTGATGTCATATAAACATCGGTCTCAAATAAGTCTTGCACACGGTCTACCGGAAAGCAATGCAATGCGGTGAGAAAAGCCCCTAACGGCGGTTTCCACCACGATGCCGATTGTACGTGCGATGGACACTGATCCAGTGGCGTTCCCTCAATGAAGGCATATCCCCCAAACACAAACGGATAATGTTGTGTGGGTTGCCCATGATAGAGATACTGCGGAATAGGTAAGGGAACGGTAGGAGCAAGTTTGGTCAGTAAACGTATTTCACGGACCAAGGCGTGTGCTGCGACCTGATGTTTAGGGAAGCGAAAAACGAACTCCTGATTGACCAAAAACGTCCGGTTCGCCCAGCCTTCGTGGAGGGGTTCCCATGTTTCAATCGACAACTGAGGGAAATTTTCGGTAATCGCTGCGTGGTAGTTTTTCTCAGTTGCATGGTGGTGGGATCGTATTTCGACCATTGTTTCTCGTTTCTATGTGTCACTTCAATTACCATACATACAAATGGGGTTCTCTTTCCCGAATCAACGCCTTCACCTGAGTTGACTCGATTTGCAGAGCAATCTCTTGGCTGCCCATGTAATTGCGCCATTCTGTATCGGGAAGTAAATCCATTTTATAAAGGATTTCCCGAATTGATTGACAGATGATGTGGATGATCTCACCGCGCGTTTCATGGTTGTTTGCTGATTCGAGTTTCTTAAGAGATGGTTCTATAATGTCTATCCATTTCGGGAGGCTTTGCGCCTGCCAGTGTAGCCATTTCCAGTATACGGGAAAACGTTTATTGAGCAGACACAGAAGTCTTAGAGTCCCTTCAACAAAAGCACCCTGGCCGATGAGAAAACCTATACCGTCTCCGCGTTTAGCTAAACGATGGCACGAATTGTAGTCGCCATTGTGCCAAATTCCCCATAGATCACTCGCGATCTTCCACTTCCAGATGTCTGCCGGATAGTATGCCTCTTGGAAAGCGGATATGCGTTCGCTAAGGGCGTTTGAAGGGTCGTAGAGAACAAAACCAGACGACGCGTAACAGAGGTTGTTGTCATCAGCGGCAGCCCATTCCTTGATCGTTACCGGTGGATAGGCAGACTCGTGAAAGTCACGATAGACTGCGTCGATGGTGCTTATCCGTATCGTCTTAGGTTGCAATTTGGCTGTGTCAATTCCTAATAGCTCATCTGGAATAACTGTTTCCAAAACCTGAGAAATAGAGGAGCCATACTCTGCAATATCCTGTTCCGACAGCAGTAGTTGGCACTTGTTCGGTCCCCAGTCGTGATCGCGTGACAGTTCGTCGTCGGCACCCAAAACGTCAGATCCTAATCCGATGACTCCAGCACTAAGACGGGGAAGGACATCCGAAAAGCGTTCTTTTAAGACAGGTAGAAAGACTTCATCAAATAAAATTTTACAGTACACGTGCCCCTTCAGCGGTAACTCATAGTTTTCAGGATTGAGCTGCGAAGAGTCTTGTTCTTTCATCAGCCACCTCTTTGGTGATGCGACGATTTTGTTCAACGAATGATCTTGCAGAAGTGAGTTGGAGAATCCGCTTCACCTTGGATCCCTGCACTCAATTGTTAAAAATATACTAAATTTTCTGGAAAAGGTCAAAATTTTTGAGTCGTTTTCTTTGTGGTACGGGCAAAAATTGTGACGGGCACTGATAGTGCTGGCGATGTTTCAAACCTCAACCAAGCGCATTCGCCACAGCGTCACCGACCTGTGAGGTTGTGGCTTGACCGCCAAGGTCCTGTGGGAGGGTTTTGCCTGCCTCGACGACCTTTAGTACGGCTGCATCTATCGTTTCCGACGCTTCTACCTCACCAATGAAGCGCGACATCATCGAACCGGAGATAATTGTCGCCAGCGGATTCGCGATGCCCTGTCCCATGATGTCTGGGGCACTCCCGTGAACAGGCTCGAACATCGACGGGAATCGACGTTGCGGGTCGATATTGCCACTGGGAGCCAATCCCATGCTTCCGGTGATGATTGCGCCGATGTCCGTGAGGATATCCCCAAACAGGTTGCTGGCGACAACCACATCAAAGTCCTCTGGTCTCCGCACGAAATCCATACAGGCTGCGTCCACAAGCAACGATTCCGTCTCTATATCGGGATATTTTTCCGCCACTCGCTCGAAGGCTGTATCCCATACAATCATGCCGTAGCCTTGCGCGTTTGACTTGGTGATCGAAGTGACTTTGCGCTTCTTATCTCGTGCGCGAGCCTGCTCGAAGGCATAAGTGATGATGCGCTCACAACCGTGGCGCGTAAATATACCAACCTGGACGCCGATCTCTTCGGGGAATCCTTGGTATTGAAACCCACCGACGTTGGCATACTCGCCCTCTGTGTTCTCTCGTATCACCACGAGATCAATGTCCCAAGCCTCCTTGTCCTTGAGCGGTGTGTTAATACCGGGATAGAGGACACTGGGTCGCTCACAGACGTACTGATCGAATCTACGTCGGATAGGTAACAGAAGCCCATTGAGCGCAATGTGGTCTTGGATGTCGGGGTGCCCGACTGCGCCAAGATAAATCTGGTCGAACTCCGCAAGGGTATCCAAGGCATCTGCTGGCATCATGTGCCCATGCTCGAAATAGTAGTCTGAACCCCAAGGGAACTCTACAAAGTCCCATTTGATGTTATACCTATCGGCGATAGCGTTGAGGACCTTGATGCCTTCCTCTATCAC
>JAPPDN010000866.1 GCA_028824575.1 Candidatus Poribacteria bacterium
TGGACTCTTTTGCCAGTGCTCGCTGTGTTCCGATGTTCATTTCTTGCGTTTTTTCGGTGAGTTGGGTAGCGTTTGAAAAATCGCCGCGCCGCTGTTTAATCATCATCAGCTGCCGTTGTGCCTGATCACGGTCATAGGATTGCACAGAAAGGTCATTGACGATTTCGGTATAGATCCCTTCGGCATCATCCCACATCTCGTGTTGCATATATATGTTTGCGACACCCTCTTTTTCCCAGATGTCGTATCCACGTTGCAGCATGCGGATAGTCCCCATCTTACGGAATGCGTCTCGCGCCTTCTCTTTCTCGCCTTTTTGTGAATAGGCTAAGCCGAGTTTCTGGCACGTGTCAGGAAACCGCCACGTGTGTGGATCAAGTTTATTGACCGTGGATTCCAGCAGGCGCAGTTCGCGTTCAGTGTCCCCCGCGCGCCGGTATGCGTCCGCTAAATTGTTGAGATATTCTATGTTAATGCTATCAGAATCGTCAAACAGTTCGGACACAAGTGTGTCTGCCGCTTCAAGGTCATTCGCCATAATTTGCATGGAAGCGACAAGGTAAAGTAGCACGGAATCATCCGGTTTTTCAGTGAGTTTTGTTTCATATGCCTTAATGAAATCTTCTAACGCACCGGATGTCTTGTAGAATTCTGCCAATTGCAATATCGTCTGAACTTGCGATGCCGTGTCCTCAGTCTTCAGTTGTTTACGCAAAAACTGAATCGCTTTCTCTCGGTCACCGGCAGCAGCGTAAGCGGATGCCAAGTAACGATGGTTGTAGGTCCGGTTCGGGAATGCCTCAATGAGTTTTTCATAAATTTCGGCAGCAGCTTGGGGGTTGTTGTTGTTTGTACATTCTCGCGCGGCATATCTGGCGAATTCGTTACCGAAGTCCCTTCCGATAGATGGTGTAATCATCCCTTTCGCGAGCGAAACGAGATCGTCAACTCTGTCTGCCTGAACAAAGGTTCTGACAACATCCCAAGCTCGGTAGCCGGGAACGTTTGGATTATCCTTGAGGAGGATCATGTATTGGGTTACAGCATCTTTTACCTTTCCACTTCGCTGCAACATGCTGGCGTATCGTTGCCGGGTTGTGCTGTCTTTAGGGCGTAGGCTGAGTGCTGCCTCAAATGCTGCCGATGCTTTCTCTATCTGATTAGTGCTTTCATAAAAGGCAGCTAATTTGAGGTGTGCCTGGAGTGAATTGGGGTTCTTTTCGGTGGCTTCAACTAATTGCGGTTCACGCGCTCGAACGGCTTTTGAATGGCTCACCAAATGTGTTGCCTGCTGAAAATTCCATCTGCTTAAAGTGGACCCATAGCGATCGCGTTGGTTCGCGAACCGCAGCGCACGTTCTGCAAGTTGGGCAGCATCCTGTCCCCGACCGAGATCCTCAAGGTGTTCACTTAATCGCATCAGGAAGTTCGGGTCCCGCATCCCCATTGCCAAGTTCATCGCCTTGTTCACGACGGCAGTGGCGTGTTGTGTAAGACCGGCATCTTGCAGTTTTCGTGAAAACTCATAGAGTTCTCGGGCACTACTCGGCGAATTCAGAAGTTTTGCTATCAATTCCCGTACGACAACAGTGTTGCCTGTATGCAGCGCGAGTTGAAGCGTGAGGTTGTAATACTGGCGACGGTTTCTTGGATCAGTGCCTGCAAGTTCCTCAAGCAATTCGAGGGCTTCAGCATGTTGTCCCGCCTGGATAGAGGCAAAAATTGTGTTAAGTTTGAGGGTCAGGTCGTTCGGAAATTCCTTTTGCAAGGTCGATAGAATTTCCTGCGCCTTGTCGCGCTGTCCATCCCACCAATGACAATAACTTAGTGCTAAACCCGGATAGATACGGTTTATGCCTTCTCCAGCGTCTAACTCGGCACGCAATTTGGTGTACAACGCCTCCTGTAAATTCCGGCTCCACAACCCTCCGTAAAAATGTTGGAGATAGTCCAATCTACCTTGATCATAGTACGTTGTCGGTGCTGGATAGTTTGACTGAATCGGCGCATAACCGCTGTAGTATGACGAAGAAGTTGTGAGTTTGACAACACGTCGGGTGTTCGTCGTCCGTGGTTTCGTACGTTCACAGTAACTCCAGAACAGCGAAACTGCTTTATCAATCTGTTCCTTACGGATGTAAGCGTCTATCACGTTGGTATAGAGCTGTCTATGCCGCCACTGTTGTTGTTGCGGTGGGATCGGGACGTTAGCGATGATACGCTCCGCAGCGTCTGTCCGGTCCATCAGAAGTAGCGCGTTCACTAACATGGAACTTGCGTTGAGGTCCGTTACTTTTGTATTTTCAAGCGCATTGAGCAGCTGCGCCGCATCTGCCTTTTTGTCCTCATGATAGAGTTGACTGACGTATTGGGCAGTGTACCAGAGTCGCGCTTCAGAGGGTAATCCCGTGATAGCGTTGAGATGCTTTTCCACAGTCTCCGCGTCTGAATCGCCTTGAATGACATCATTCAATCTTATGGCTTGATACGTCAAATCATCTGGCGACGCAGCAATCAAACGTTATGTGATTTCAGTCGTTTTCTCGGTGTCATTGGTCAGAATATAAAGTTGTGCCAACGTTTCAAGCGTTTGGATGTCTTTCGGGTTTGCAGTCGCCTCTGATTCGAGTTGTTGAATAAGATCGTTAAGTTTCCCTTGTTGTTGAACAATTGTCACCAAGTGGATGAGTGCACCGGCTTGTGTCTCCTCAAAATTGCTGGGTCGCCACGCTTGTCCGCTTCTTCCTCTAAACGATTGGTCCTGAACCCGGTAAAGCAGATTCCGAGCGAGCTGGAATTTGTCTGTGTCCATTCCGGGGGGACCTGATGCTGTGTAAGTTGTGGCTGTCTTTGCGCGCTGTGTGGCATTTTTAGGCGGTTTCGGCATATCCAAAATTCGCTGGAAGTGTGTACGGGCGCGATCGAATTCGTTCATACTCACCAACACCACGCCGAGTTGATAGAGCGCGGTATGGGCATCTGTACCTGTGATCTTTTCTGCTGCGCGTTCAAGCACAAAAAGTGCCTCATCAGGCAGTCCATGCCGAATCAGAAGTATCGCAAGTTTGACCTCAGCCTCAAGCGTCTGGTTTTTTGCATGTAGCAGTTTCGTCCATGCCTGGATCGCTTCCTGCTCGCGGCCAGCATCAAACAGCAGCTCACCGAGCCGTCGCTGATGGCTGGGGTCGGGTTGAACTTTGACGAGGCGTTGTTGATAGGTCAGCGCGTCTTGGTTATCACCGAGATCAACACTAATGTTAACGAGTTGTGCCAAGAGGTCAGGATTCTCGCGTTCTCTGTCTAATGCCCGCGCCAGTTGGAAACGCGCACTCGGTAGGTCGCCCTCCATCCGATAGAGTTCAGCAAGTGCTATAACAGGTCCGACACTGGATGTATTGGATTTCGAC
>JAPPDN010000213.1 GCA_028824575.1 Candidatus Poribacteria bacterium
GTTATTACGGAAATAGGCGGAACTATCGGCGATTTTGAAATGCCACCTTTCGTTGAAGCCATCCGACAAATGGCAGTCGAGGTCGGACGCGAGGATACAATGTTCCTCCATGTGTCACTCATTTATACCTTACCCAATGGCGAGAGCAAGAGTAAACCGACACAGCATAGCATCCGCAAACTCCAAGAGTTGGGGGTACTGCCAGATGTCCTACTTTGTCGCACCAGCCAAATGCTGGATGAAGCTTTCCGCCGAAAAATTGCCCTTCTTTGCGGTATTACTGAAGAATGTATTTTCGAGGGATTGGACACAAAGTGTGTTGATGAAATACCTCTTAATTTTGAACGACAAGGGATGGGACATCTCGTTTTAAAGAGGCTTGGACTTGAGACACGCGCGCCGATGGATGCCGAATGGTGCGCGATGGTCGAAAAATTAAAAAACCCGAAACGGAAAGCCCGAATTGCGATTGTTGGAAAATACACGACCGGCAACGATGCCTATATCAGTGTTCAGGAAGCTCTCAAACATGGTGGAATCGCTAACGAAACCTCGGTCGACATTGAGTGGATAGAGGCGGAGTCGCTCACGGAACATCCGAACCTTGACGCTGTTTTTGAGAATGCTGATGGGATACTCGTACCGGGTGGGTTCGGTTATCGCGGTATTGAAGGGATGTTGGTTGCTGCACGATACGCCCGTGAAAATAAAATCCCGTATTTGGGATTATGTCTCGGCATGCAGTGTCTTGTAATTGAGTTTGCCCGGCACGTTGCGAAACTAAAAAATGCAAATACCACAGAAGTAGACGAGAATACACCCTATCCGGTTATAGATTTAATGCATGAACAGCGTTCAATAGCCGACCTCGGCGCAACAATGCGACTCGGACATTATCCGTGTGTACTTAAAGAAAATACTAAAAGTTATGACGCTTATCAGCAACCTATTATTTTGGAGCGGCACCGTCATCGCTATGAGTTAAATAACCTATACCGATCGCAATTAGAATCGGCGGGACTCTGTTTTAGCGGGTTGTCGCCGGACGAAAGTCTCGTCGAAATCGCTGAGGTAACGGATCATCCATGGATGGTAGGTTCACAATTCCACCCCGAATTTCAGTCCAAACCGCTTGCACCACATCCGCTTTTTCGTGAATTCATCGCAGCGGTGCTCTCCTATCAATCCGAAAATTAAAATATGAAAGGAGAAGAAGAGCAATGAACAACGCAGCTAAAGTCCGTTCCCGTGCTTGGTACGGGGATGAAGAACTGACGCTGAATTTTCCGACCAATTGGGAAGTTGAGGTATTAGGTCCGAAAGACGCGCCTGCCCTTTCTGATGCGCAAATTGAGAAGGCGTTTGCCGAGCCAATTGGCACCCGGCGTATTTCGGAGCTTGCGAAGGGCAAAAGGAGTGCTGCTATTATTGTTGATGATTTGAGTCGTCCGACACCTGCAGCGAGAGTTATCCCGTTTATCCTGCGTGAGTTGGCATCGGCGGGTGTCCCGAAATCCGAAATTCGATTTGTTGTTGGGCCCGGCTCCCACCGTCCCTTGACCGATCAAGAGATCGAGACAAAAATTGGGACAGATGTAGCGGCTGAATATGAAGCGACGAACCATGATTTCCTGAGCGGTGATCTACGTGCCCTCGGTAGCCTTGATAATGGGATGCCTATCTATATTAACCGTATTGTTGCAGATGCGGATTTTAAAATCTGTGTCGGCGGCATTTATCCGCACAGCTCTGTCGGTTTTACTGGGGGGGCAAAGTTGATTGTACCTGGTGTCTCAGGATTCGCGACAATATTTTACTTTCATACCTATTCATCAAGCCGCGGTCCAGCAATTATTGAGGGGGAAGAAGGCGATGAACCTGACCGACGCGCTTGTGCTGAGCTGGCAGCAAAAATTCTCGGACTTGATGCTATTGTAAACATGACGCTGAATACTCATCGTGAGATCTCTGGCGTGTTCTTAGGCGACTTTGTAAAAGCGCATCGTGCGGGCGCGCGTTTCGCTTTGGAGACTTATAGCACACCGATATCCGAAACGAGTGAAAAAGCGACTGATTTGATTGTGGCGAACTGCTATCCACTCGATTCTGATGCAATCCAACTGGATAAGGCACTGGCAGCCTTTAGTTATTTTCAGAATGCCTATACATTGGCACTCTATCCTGCCAGTGATGGCAGCTGCTACCACGGTCTGTACGATAGACTCGATTATCCGCGCTATCTCCAGCAGCGCGCGGAACAGATTCCGATCGAACCCCCCATGCCGCAAATCGGACCCCGCAACCAACTACACGTCTGGTCCGAGTACTTTGGCGCAGATGAATTCTACAAAGAATACCCAGCTGCACGCCTCTTTCGCAACCTTGAACAAGTGATTCAGCTCTTTGCAGAGAAACTTCCAGAACACGCACGCGTCGGTGTTTTGCCAGCAGCCGGAATTCAGATATTAGGGGAACAACATCGGGGTTAAAAACCTTTCTATGAGATGGAGGACGATTATGAATAACACTGCCACAGTCTACTCCCGTGCTTGGTACGGTGATGAGGAACTGACTTTGAATTTTCCGACCGGCTGGGAAGTGGAGGTACTCGGCCCCAAAGACGCACCGGTGCTTTCGGATACACAAATTGAACAGGCATTTGCCGAACCGATTGGCACACCTCGTATATCGGAACTCGCGAAAGGGAAAAAGAGTACCGCTATCGTCGTTGATGATCTGAGCCGTCCAACACCTGCAGCGAAGGTTATCCCTGTGCTTCTGCGTGAGTTAGCCTCAGCAGGTGTCCCGAAGTCCGCAATCCGATTCGTTGTCGGTGGTGGTTCCCACCGACCTCTCACTACTGAAGAGGTTGCGAAGAAGATTGGGCCGACTGTCGCCGCCGAATATGAGGCAACGAGTCACGATTTCATGAGTGGCGACCTGCGTGCGCTGGGAAATCTTAGTAACGGGATGCCTATCTATCTCAATCGTGTCATTGCGGATGCGGATTTCAAAATCTGTCTCGGTGGTATCTATCCGCACGGCTCCGTCGGTTTCGGTGGCGGGGCGAAATTGGTCGTGCCGGGAATCGCAGGTTTCGCCACAATGTTTTATTTCCATACGTTCTCACCCGGACGCGGACACGCCGTTATAGAAAGAAAGGGTAGTGAACCGGATCATCGAGATTTCGCTGAGGAAGTAGCGGGTGTCCTCGGACTTGATGTGATTGTCAACACGGTACTCAACAGCCGCCGTGAAATCTGTGGGCTATTCGTAGGTGATTTTGTGCAGGCGCACCGTAAAGGCGCGCACTTCGCCTTAGACACTTACGGCACAGAGATACCGGAAACGTAACGCTCCGAAACTCGTAAGATTGACAATTTTACCTCGGACAACAGAACCGACC